>CAIOAQ010000210.1 GCA_903856025.1 uncultured beta proteobacterium | reverse complement strand
CGCTAAATGCGCGCCGTCAAGCACTGGCCGACGGAGAATTGCAAGTGCAATTGCAAGCCGAGGCGTTGGATGTGACCTTGCCTGGTCGTCAGCGTGGCACCGGTGGGCTGCATCCGGTATCGCTCTCGCTGGAACGCATTGAGGCCATTTTTGGTTCGATGGGGTTTGAGGTCGCCCAGGGGCCAGAAATCGAATCGGACTGGTTCAATTTCACCGCACTCAATACGCCTGAGGACCACCCCGCACGTTCGATGCACGACACCTTCTATGTCGAAGGTGGCAGTGAACATGCGCCCAATTTACTGCGTACGCATACCAGCCCCATGCAGATTCGTCACGCAGTGCAACATGTTAAAAAACACCGTGCCAGGGCTGAAGGCGCAGTGCCCTCAGCATCACTGTTTTCAGGTGCGATGCCCGAAATTCGCGTCATCGCGCCAGGGCGTACCTACCGGGTTGACAGCGACGCGACCCATTCCCCCATGTTTCACCAGTGCGAAGGCCTGTGGGTGGGCGAAAACGTCAGTTTCAAAGACCTGAAATACGTGTTCACCGACTTTTGCCGCACCTTTTTTGAGAATCCGGATTTGGTCTTGCGCTTTCGGCCCAGTTTTTTTCCGTTCACTGAGCCCAGCGCCGAGATAGACATCCAATTCCCAAGTGGCCCTTTGGCTGGCCGATGGCTTGAAGTGGCCGGCTCGGGCCAAGTGCACCCTAACGTGATCCGCAACATGGGCTTGGACCCTGAACGTTACATTGGCTTCGCGTTTGGAATGGGACCGGATCGTCTGACCATGTTGCGTTATGGTGTGAACGACTTACGGCTATTTTTTGATGGTGACATTCGCTTTTTGGCGCAATTCAAATAGTCCCCTTAACCTGGCTTGTAGCCTGTGTTGCCCTATTGTCTGAACTGATTGATTGACCATGCAATTTCCTGAATCCTGGTTGCGCGAATTTTGTAACCCCTCGCTAAGCACTGCTGAACTCTCTGACACCTTGACCATGGCTGGTCTGGAGGTGGAAGAACTTCAGCCTGTGGCTCCCCCCTTCAGTCACATTGTGGTCGGTGAGATTCTTGAAGCAGTGCAACATCCCAATGCGGACCGGTTGCGCGTCTGCCAGGTCAACGTGGGTCAGGCTGCGCCGCTGACGATTGTTTGCGGTGCACCCAATGCTCGCCCTGGCATCAAGATTCCGTGTGCAATGGTGGGGGCCGAGTTGCCACCGGGTGAAGACGGCAAACCCTTTTTGATCAAGGTGGGCAAGCTGCGTGGGGTCGAGAGTTTTGGCATGCTGTGTTCGGCACGCGAACTCAAATTGACGCAAGACCATGGCGGTCTGCTCGAATTGGCAGCCGATGCGCTGGTGGGGCAGAACATCCGTGAACACCTCGAGCTGGATGACACGCTGTTTACCCTGAAACTCACGCCCAACCTGGCACATTGCCTGAGCGTGTATGGCGTGGCGCGTGAGGTTGCTGCATTGACGGACACGCCCCTGAAACAGCTGGCGTTTCCTAGCGCAGGCTGCGCCATTGCAGAAAAGTTGCCAGTAAAAATAAGTGCCCCTGACTTATGTGG
>CAIOAQ010000209.1 GCA_903856025.1 uncultured beta proteobacterium | reverse complement strand
GTGTAATAATCCATGCGCAGGACGCGGCCGGCCATCGTGCTCATATCGTTCGTCTGCGAATCGCGCTGCCAGTCGTCATAGTGCGTCACCCGAAGGCCGACCTTGCCGTCGAAGAGGGACAGGCCAATGCCGTAGCTCCGGTCGGTGCCGTGCGGGTTGGGGAGCAGGTTCTTGTAGAGGTCCTGTGCCGGGGTCGTCGTCTGGAAGCTGTTCGATGTGTTGTAGAACACGGACATACCACCGAAAAGGCCGGACATGAACTGACCGGCGGCACCGCCCTGGCGGTCAAGGTTCTCGACAAACTTGGTGCCAGCGAACGGGCGGGCGACGAACTGCACGTTGGTGGTGCGACCGCCATTCTTGTAGAGCGTGTCGGACCAGCCATTGATGATCGATTCATCGAAGTGCACGCCATCGGATTGAAGGAAGGCGTTCGTCGGATTGCCCGTGGCGCCGAAATGGGTATAAACTTGGTCGTAGCGAGCGCCCAGGGTGGTAACCAAGCGGTCGTCAAAGAGATGGCTCTGAAGCACGCTACCGACAGTCTTCAGGACCACTTTGGAATTGAACGTACCACCTGATTTGTCGGCCGCGGCCTGTCCGAGTGCGATGGTGTCCGTTTTCATGGCGCCGGTGGCGGCATTGCCCCAGATGAATGGATAATTTCCGTACTGGAAGCTGCCCGGGGCATAATCGACATTGTTGCCCACTTTATCGCCGACGTAGTACTTATAGTAACCCTGGGTGAGGTTGTTAATCGCCGGGGTACCGGTCGGACCCGACTGGAAGCCGTGGTAGGTGCCGGCGGGTAGCCATGAGGGGTTTGAAATCATGGCGTCGCGATAGGAGTACTGGCGGTTGATACGGTACTTGTACTCACCGTAGGCGGTTGCCTGGAACCAGCCCAGATGCTTCAGGAGGCCGGATTCCTTGGTCAGGTCCAAGCGATAGGCGAGCTGGGCCCGGGCGGTGTCCCACTGCTGGGGAGCCCACACGGTACGCGGTTTGTCTACGCCGATGTAAGGACGCAGGAAGTAGGGATTCGGGCTGCCGTCCAGCAGTCGCTCGTTGATATCAACGGTAAGCTGACCCGACTGTCCGTTGTCGTTGGCGGTGCCGATGATATTGCGGCTCAAACGATCGGAATTCTCACGCATGAACGCAGCCTGTGCGGCCAGCGTCTGGGTCGGCGTATTCACGAACATCTGCTCAAGCTGAACATTGGACGTGACCGTATTATCGATGAAGTAATTCGGGGTGGCCAGGTTGAGCGAAGACCAGTCGTAGATATTCTTATCGCTGATCGTGGGGGTCGTGTTGAAGAGGGGCTGGCCGAAGGGGCGGGGAGCAGTGCCGGAGAAAACGGCACCGGCTGCGGCAGTCGGTTGCAGATACCGGGCGGCCTGCAGCGTTGCGGCGGTCGGGTTGACCGTGCTTGTGGTACCGCGGGGGGCGGCCCAATAGGTCATGCCCGTCTGGTCGATGTACATCTGGTTGCGGTCATTGCCCAGATAGCTAGCCGAGAAGTAGTCGGGTCCGTTATAGGTGGCGGCAGTGACGGTGGCGACGGTCGCACCATTAATGTGAATCTGCTGAGTGATGGGGTCCCAGGTCGGACGACCGCTGGCGATCCAGTAGGAAAGGTTATCGCGCGGCGGGATGGAGTTCGGGCGATTACCCCATGCCTTGTAGGAGAAAATCGAGCCGCTGATAGTGGTGTTCTTGAACGGCTGGTACTTGACCATCGCATCATAGCGGTTCGTGTTAAAACCGGAGGGCTTCAGTTCGTAGCCGTCGTATTGCTTCACGCCACTGATGCGGAAGGCTAGCTTATTCTTGATCAGGTCGTAGTTGGCATCGAGATCCAGACGACGCCCACCGAAACTGTCAGCGCGCGACCCGATCTTCACAAAATTGCGGGTCATGTTGGCGGCGGCCGGCACCATGTTGACGGTACCGGAAGGATTGCCGAGACCGAAGACGTTGGCGTTCGGACCGCGACTCACCTCGATGGCATCCAGCGCAATCGGGTCAACCGGTACGCGGCCCATCGTTTCGATATTGCCCAACGACATATTGGCAGTGGACATGCCGCGAATCCGGTTAGCTTGAGTCGGATTCAGCTGGGTGTTGTCCGCGATGCTGCCGTTACGGTCGAGGGTGAAGTCGGTGAAGGTATGGGTGCCTTCGGTGCCCGCCATGTAAAGGAACACGTCATTGGCATCGAGCATTGCGAAATCCTGCATCTGTTCCTTCGACATCACAGAGAGCGAGGAGGCCAAGTCATCCAGCTTTGTGTTGAAGCGGGTACCAGACATGGTGTTGGAAGAATAATAGCCCTTGTTGTTCTGCTTAACCTCAAAGGGGGAGAGAACATAGGCTTCTTCCTGCTTCTGTTCCTTAGCTGCGGCATCGGCCGTATTGGCGGGAGTCAGTGGCGAAGATTTATCCGAGCCGGGCGGGTTTGCATTGCTGCCTGCCGGTACCGATTGGGCAGACAACATTGTCAGACTCGCCAAGGCGAGCAGCGCGACGACCAGTGTGCGCGGCGACTTGTTCAGTCGATTTGGGTTAATCATGGGGTGTTTAGGTTGCATGGTTGGCTAAATTGACTGCGTCCAGGCATTGAGTGTGCAATGTTGTAGCACATAGCCTTTGGGCATTGGCAAAGGGGTGGGTTGGGGTGAGGTCAGTCGCGACAATGCAGCTAATGATGTCGCCGAAAATGAGGGAATTGGGGTTGCGGGACTAGCGCAGGCTTTGGGCAAGTCTACGTGGGGTTTATAGTATTGTCATATCCCACTGTAGGCTGGGCAAGTTGCAGTTCATTCACATCGTTGAATTGACATATCGATTCGGGGCTATTTGAGTGCATTATCTAGCTGTCAGTAGAGTTGGGTTGACAGTGAAAATCGGGTATAAAATGAATCCGTGTAACTAGGCTAAAAAAACACAAGTAACTCATCATAAGATAGTAAAGATAAGGCTAATTTGACGATAAATCAGATTTCAGTTTACACAAAATGCCCTACTTGCTGCCAGGTTGCTAAATGCCGTTCCAGCGATGCAGAATTTTGTCACAGTATCCGTGAAGGCTGCGTCGAGGCTGCTGGCTATTAGCGCGGTGCGTCATGCACACAGAACTTTTAGCGACATTTTTTAGACATGCCTTCGGAGACTACCATGGAAGACGTTGCGCGGCGCGCTGGCGTGCATCGCTCCACTGTATCGCTGGCATTGCGAAACAGCCCAAAAATTCGTCCAGAGGTTCGAACCCGGCTCCAGCAGTTGGCTCGCGAGATGGGTTATCGGCAAAATCCTTTGGTAGCGACGCTGATGCGGGTGCGTCGCACTGGTCAAACCGTCAAGCATGTCAGCCTGGCCTACATTACGAATTATCCGACCCGCTATGGCTGGCGCCCGCAGCATCACGACCGACCTGATTTTTTTCCGGGAGCACTGAAACGCGCCGAAGAGCTGGGGTATAAACTGGAACATTTCTGGCTCGCCGAACCCGGCATGAGCCCGGCCCGCATGAGCGACATTCTCAGTCGGCGCGCGATTACTGGCGTACTGATCGGCCGGCTACCGCCGGGACAGTCCACCCTCGAACTCTGCTGGGAGCGGTTCTCTGCCGTTGCCTTGGGCTATACCCTCAAGAACCCGGCGCTGCATCACGTGGCAGAGGATCCTTTCACTGATTTGACCCAAATCATCGAGCATTGCCTCGCACGTGGCTATCGGCGTCCCGGCTTTGTGATCGCGGATATGGATGACAGTCCCCGTTGGGGCGATCGTCTGCATGGGGCGTTTCTGCGCCAACAACACCGGCTTCCTGCGAAGGACAGGTTGCCTACCTGCGAATATGAGCCCGGACCCCAGTTCCGTAACAATTTCCTCATCTGGCTTAGGCGCTGGCAGCCTGATGTAGTGGTCAGTACTCGCGGACAACCCATTTATGACTGGTTGTGCGCTGCCGGCTACTCGGTGCCGGGGGACATCGGCATGGCGACAATGATAAACGACCATCTCGAACATGGTATTTCGGGCATCTACAACGACCCCCGCAGTCTGGGTGCCCTGGCCACCGAGATGGTGATCGGCATGCTACACCGCAGCGAAACAGGCCGGCCAGCGGAGCCGCATTTCGTGCTCTCCCCGGGAACCTGGTTCGAGGCTGGCACCCTGCGTGCGTCCGGTACCTAACGGACCTTGTCCTCTCGGACGCGAGAGCCACCGTGGGCACGTTCCACCGAGGTCACGTACTGCTACAGACCTTGACCCGCACGATGTTGGGCCTTTAGTGCGACGTCCTATGCGCACCTTCGGCCTGCTGGCGTTTCTCTCGCTTACTATCTGTCAGGCCGCCCCTGTGGCGGCCCTCGCTGATTCCATCCCGCTCGACGCCAACTTTCAGCCGGCTCTGCCGGTCATCCCTGATCGCGCGTATTTGCTGACGGATTTCGGGGCAGTGGGAGATGGGAAAACTCTAAACACCGATGCCTTTAAGAAGGCCATCGATCGGATCAAGGCCGACGGTGGTGGTAGACTTGTGGTGCCCAAGGGGGTTTTCCGTACGCTCTCATTCAACCTATGCTCCAGTCTGGATTTGCACCTTGAAGCCGGTGCCATGATCCAAGCTCCGGCCACATTCGCCGAATACGGCTTACCTGATCCGACAACATTACACTCGCAGGAGGAGGTGGCTGCCAAGGTACGGACCCCTGAGCCAATCATCATCGGCTCCCACCTTCATGACGTGGCCATCACCGGCACTGGGACCATCGATGGCAACGGGTCAATTTGGTGGGCCTGGTCTGAGCGCGCCTCCCGGAAAAACCAGGGTCGTCTCGTCTACCGTCGATTTCATATGGTGGTCTTCAACGGTTGCGAGCGTCTGCACGTTTCTGACATCACCCTGAGCAACTCACCCATGTTTCACCTGGTGCCACGCGACGTCACCGACTTGGTGATCGAGCGAGTCAAGGTGCGGGCGCCTTTCGACGCTCCGAATACCGATGCGATCGATCCCGGACCGGTCACCAACGCCCTCGTGCGCGACTGCGACATCGACACTGGTGACGATGACATTGTGATCAAATCCGGCGGCACGAACATTCTGATCGAGAACTGCACTATCGCCCACGGTCACGGGATATCCATCGGTTCGGAGACCAGTCGGGGCGTCCGTAACATGCTGGTGCGCCACTGCACACTAACCGGTACGGACAACGGAATCAGAATCAAATCCATGCGGGGTGCGGGAGGCTTGGTGCAGCAGGTCCGCTATACCGATCTCCAGTTAACCAACGTACAGAACGCCATCGTGCTCGAGTTAGACTATGTCGATGATAACCGGCCCAATTTTCGGGGTGATCCAGCCAAAGTGCCGGCAATCCGTGATATCCTGATCGATAACGTGACCATCACGAACTCCGAGCGAGCGGGCAAAATCGTTGGCCTGCCCGATAGTCCAATCACCCGGATCACGCTTCGGAACGTGCAGCTCTCTGCTCGGCACGATTTCAAGATCAAGGACGCAGTTGACCTCCACTTCGAGAATGTGACCGGCCACTAGGCCCGGTTGGGGTAGGGTACTTCACCCGGTCGGTCGGCCGTAAGGCAGTCCGGCCGTGGGACTAGGAATGACGGTATGGGCGAGAATGCAGCGGTCGCCTGACCCAAGCTGCACGAGGGATTTGCGAATGTCTGTCATGGCATTTTACTTTATCGCCAAACCTCGACGGATTTACCCCAATAACCTCTCTCGACATCCACCAACATGCGCTCCGACATCATCAAGAAGGGCTTTGAACGTGCCCCCCACCGCAGCCTGCTACGAGCCACCGGCGTGATCGAGTCCGAG
>CAIOAQ010000208.1 GCA_903856025.1 uncultured beta proteobacterium | reverse complement strand
TCAGACGTGTGCTCTTCCGATCTGCGTGGGCGAACTCGTCGGGTTGGACGTTGCCGCCAGCGACCAGGCCCGCGGCTGGGTTGATTTGCAGGCCACTGAAGCCCATGTGCTGGGCAAAGGCAGCAAGCGGCGTCTGGTGCCGGTAGGCACCAAAGCCGTGGCAGCGCTACAACGATGGTTGGCGGTACGTGATCCGGCATTGACTGGCAAACCCGAAAAAGGCGGCATGGCGCAGGCCGCGTTGTTCATTGGTCGCAACGGCACGCGACTGACCGCGCAGTCGATCTGGCAGCGCCTGCGTCAACGCAGTCTGCACGCCGGGCTGGCCGCGCCGGTGCACCCGCACATGCTGCGCCACTCGTTTGCCAGCCATGTGCTGCAGTCCAGCAGCGACCTGCGCGGGGTCCAGGAACTGCTGGGCCACGCCAATATCAGCACCACACAGGTTTACACCCGGCTTGATTTTCAGCATCTGGCCAAAGCCTATGATGCAGCTCACCCGCGTGCCCACCTCAAAGGCCCGGATTCAAGTGGGTCAAAATAGCGGTATCGACGGTTTCAACTAACAGGTGACTTATGCAAAAACAAATCATTGTGGTTCTGGACAAGGGTGTGGAGTTTTCTTTTCATGTGCCAGAAGGCACACCTTTGGCTCATGATGCGGCGCGCGCATGGCTGGATAACCAATTCACCACCCTCGAATGCGAGCCGCTGCGTGCCAGCGGCAAAGTGCTCACCGCTGACAAAGTGCTGGTGGTGACCCAGGCTGCCGGTGCTGGTTTGCTGGGGGATGCCAAGTGGGCCGCCGAATACGTGGCCGCCGTCAGCGCCGCGCTGAGCAAGCCCGTCATCCGCGTCGACGTGCCTTCCATGGCCATCACGTACTGAATGAAAGTCATCCGGCTGCGCCCTGGCAAGGAGCGATCCCTCTTACGCCGTCACCCTTGGATATTCGAGTCGGCCATCGGCAAGGGTGGTGGCGATGTGGGCGAAACCGTGCGGGTGGAGTCGTCTGAAGGTCAGTTTTTGGCCTGGGCAGCGTTCAGTCCGGCCTCAAAAATACGTGCCAGGGTCTGGAGCTTTGATGAAACCCAGCGCATAGATGATTCATTTTTTATAGCTGCTTGCGCTTATTCTGTGAGGGCTAGAAGCCGATTTGACATACAAAGCAATGGCCTGCGGCTGGTGCACGGCGAATCGGATGGTTTGCCAGGCCTGATCGTTGATCGCTATGGGGACACCTTGGTGGCACAGTTCACCTCCGCTGGCGTGGACCGCTGGAAAGAGGTGATTGCCGACGCGCTGTTGGCGGCCACCGGATTGACCAAGCTTTATGAACGCAGCGACGCCAGCAGCCGCACGCTTGAAGGCCTGGCGGAAGCCACCGGCTGGCTGCGTGGCCAGGGCGAGGTGGAGCTGACGCTGCAAGAACACGACTGGCAACTGGCGGTGAACATCGCCGAAGGCCATAAAACCGGCTTTTACCTGGACCAGCGCGACAGTCGCAAACGTTTTGCCGACTACGCCCGCCGCCTGAAATTTGAGCGCGTACTGAACTGTTACTGCTACACCGGTGGTTTCACTGTGGCAGCGCTCCAGGGCGGTGCCCAACACGTCACCTCCATTGATTCATCCGGCCCGGCCATCGAAAAGGCCGCAGCGAATGTGGCCTTGAATGGGTTTGCCGCTGAGCGAGCCACCTTCATGGATGCCGATGTGAACGCCTCGCTGCGCAAGTTCATCGACCAGGGCCAAACCTTCGATGCCATCGTGCTGGACCCTCCCAAATTTGCCCCCACCGTGGCCCACGCAGAGCGCGCTGCCCGGGCTTACAAAGACATCAACCGGCTGGCTTTCAAGCTGCTTTGCCCCGGCGGGGTGCTGTTCACCTACAGTTGCTCGGGCGGGATCAGCGCCGATTTGTTCCACAAAATCGTCGCCTCGGCGGGTTGCGATGCGGGTATCGACGGCTACATCCACGAACGCATGGGCGGTGCACCAGACCACCCGATGACCTTGACTTTCCCGGAGGGGGAATACCTTAAAGGTCTCGTGGTGATGCGCAAGTAAACCTGACACTTGGGGTCGTTACACTCGCAGCCTTGTTTCATTTGTAAGCACCATGAGCCTGATTCCCGCCACCATCCTCACCGGATTTCTCGGATCCGGCAAAACCACGCTTCTCAAACGTGTCTTGTCTGAAGCACACGGGCAGAAAATCGCCATCATTGAAAACGAGTTTGGCGAGGAAAACATCGACAACGACATTCTGGTGACCGACTCCAAAGAGCAAATCATCCAGATGAGCAACGGTTGTATCTGCTGCACCATCCGTGAAGACTTGCGCGAAGCGCTGCAACTGCTGGCCGCCAAGAAACGCAAAGGCCTGCTGGACTTTGACCGCGTGGTGATTGAGACCACCGGTGTGGCCGACCCCGGACCGGTCGCACAGACATTTTTCATGGATGACGAGATTGCCGAGAGCTATTTGCTCGACTCGATTCTGACGCTGGTGGACGCCAAACACGCCAATCAACAGTTGGATGCGCGCCAGGAAGCGCGTCGCCAAGTGGGCTTTGCCGACCAGATCTTCATCAGCAAAGCGGATCTGGTCGAGGCTGGCGAGGTTGATTCGCTCATCCAGCGCCTCAAGCACATGAACCCGCGCGCACCCATCAAAACCGTGCATTTTGGGGAAGTGCCACTGAGTGACGTGTTTGATTTGCGTGGTTTCAACCTCAATACCAAGCTCGATATCGACCCAGATTTCCTCAAGGAAGACGGGCATGGCCATGAACATGCGCACGACTGCGGCCATGCGCATGCACCAGGCGAAACCTGCCAGGACCAGGGCCACCACCATGCCCACGACGATGATGTGAAAAGTTTCGTGTTCCGCTCCGACCGGGCGTTTGACCCCGCCAAACTCGAAGACTTTCTGGGTGCGGTGGTCAATATCTACGGCCCACGCATGCTGCGCTACAAAGGGGTGCTTTTTATGAAAGGCACTGACCGCAAAGTCATCTTTCAGGGCGTACACCAATTGATGGGCAGCGACCTTGGCCCCGAATGGGGCAAAGACGAAAAACGTTGCAGCCGAATGGTTTTCATCGGCATTGACCTGCCCCAAGACATCTTCTTGCAAGGCATGGAACAAAGCCTTGTTTAAGTAACCCTTTCAACGCCATCCGGTTTATCCATGTTTGTCTCGCTTTTGCAACTAATGGGGTTTCCGGCGGCTAAACCTGTACACTCGCGCGCCGAAGAAGCTACCTCGTCTGCGTCCGTTCGTTCGGCCAAGGCGAGCCAAGTCAAACAAGTGGTGGGTGCGCCCGGCGCACTGCCCGTTCAGGAACAACCTGCCAGGAGGTCACCCGTGAAAGCGCAAGCCGTCAAGCACAAAGACAAAGCGACTGAAAAAAAAGCCGCTGTAGTTGTCAAATCAGCCGCAGCGGTCAAACCAGCCGTCAAACCCAAGGTGATTGATAAGGCACCGGTCAAACCACTGGCATCAAAACCTGTAGCAAAAAAGGCAGTTGCCGTACCCGTCATCCCCGTCAAGGCAAAAATCGTGAAGCTTGGTACAGCAGCCCAGGCCTCGCCAACAAAGAAGGCAAGCATGGTCGCTACACCGAAAAAAATCGCGCCGCTGGCCAAGGCCTCTGTGCCAACCAAACCAGCGATCGCGGTCAAGGCGGAAAAACCAGCTGCAATTGCAAAGACGACAAAGCTTGCCCCAGCCAAGACTGCCAAGTCTGACAAGGCAACCCAAGTCGTTGTATCCCACCCTAAAAAGAAGTCTGAATCAGTGTCCACACAACCCCCCGTTTCTGTCAAGCCGGCCCCAGCTACAAAAGCTGCTGGCCCTGAATTTCACATGACTCCGTCAGGCGTACCCGTTCGCTCCGGACGCCCCTCGTCCCGTTTGGCCCAGTTGACGGTCCCGTCCATCGCGCAAGCGGTGGCCTCTACGGCCGCCAAATCCAGCTTCACGCAGATGACCACCGTGCAGCCCATCGTGCCACCGTTGGCTTCAGCCACCAAGCGCAACCCCAAATTGGTGAACAACTGGAAGACCAAACCGGTTGCCGAATTGACCGACGAAGAGGTCATTGCCATGTCCGACAATGACTACATGAATGACACCCAGCTGGCATTCTTCAAGTTGAAGTTGGTCACCCTCAAAAATGACATCTTGAACAGTGCAGGCGAAACCACAGAACATTTGCGTGAAGACACCGTGGTCGTGCCAGACCCTGCCGACCGTGCCACCATTGAGGAAGAACACGCACTTGAATTGCGCACACGTGACCGCGAACGCAAGTTGCTCAAAAAAATTGAACAGTCTATTTCACGCATCGACGCGGGGGATTACGGCTATTGCGACGAAACAGGTGAAGCCATTGGTGTGGGCCGTTTACTGGCCCGTCCAACCGCGACACTTTCGCTTGAGGCCCAGCAACGGCGTGAACTCAAGCAAAAAATGTTTGGTGACTGATCAACCCCATGGCAACCCCTCGTTTTTGCTCTGACATGTATGGCAACACAGGACAATAACCCTGGGTTGCTGTCCAAGATGGTTCGGTTTGTGCGCAATCCGACCAAAAATTGGACCGAACTGAACGAGCAGGACAGCGTACCCGCCAGTGATTTCGGCAAAGAAGCCTTGAAACTGGTGATTCAGGGCAAGCGTCACGATGACGCCATACGCAAACGCGAATTCCATCACCTTCGCAAAATGCGCCAGGCCACCCCTTCCGTCAAGGCGGAACTGTCCCAAGAGGTGTCGTCTTTCAGAAGTTCGCTTGGCGATATCGATGCCGACTCTGGAGGAGGGCGAAGCTCCACGCTTAAAAAGATTGATGAAATTGAGGCGCAGATGTCGCGCCAATGGTGGAAGCCCCCCGCGGGAACAAGTCCCCCCAGCACCTCAGAAGGAAAAGGAACGACGCAGGAAGATACACAGTCCACTTTTCCAGCCACCCTGCCGTCGCAGCTGGAAACAGCAGCTGATCGAGGCACCAATTTGCCGTCAACATCAGGCAGCCAGGAATTTCAGGCTACGGTGCCTGGATTGGGCCAACTCAATGTCAATGGCAGTGCCAATGGTGGCTACTCGGTTTCTGCCCACAGTGCATTTTCTCCATCCAGGATGGTCTCACTGGACATGGGCCAAAATTTATCCGATCCAGAAATGGAAGAAGCGGCGATTCGCTATGCCAACGGAGATGATGCCGGCGCAGAAGCCGCCCTTCAAGTGGCGTTGCAAATCCCCGATGCAGCGCCTGAAAAGGCCATCCGCTGGGCATCCGCACTGCTCGACCTGTACCGATGCATCGGTCAGCAAAGTAATTTCGAGCGGTTGGCGATTGAATACGCCCAGCGTTTCAGCCGTTCTGCGCCGGCTTGGCCCGCGCAGCAAGCTTCGGTTGGTTCGCTTCAAGGGAATGTCTCACCAGTTGCAACTTCAGGGCCTTTGCCCTCTGAGCAACAGTGGGATTGCCCCGCAATCATTGACGAATCAACTGTCAACCAGCTGCGCAAACTGGTTTGTTTGCCGTCGGTCATCTACCTGCTGAATTGGGCTGCAGTCAAAGAAATTTCACCTTCAGCTGTTGCCGGCCTGGGGGGACTTTTCGCCCAGTGGTGCCAGACTGACTTGTCTTTACACATCGAAGGCGATGTGGCGCTGAACCGTGTCACACAAGCGCTGGCACCCAGCGGAGACAAAACCATTGCGCATCAGCTATGGCAACTTCGCTTTGATACCTTGCGCCTGCTTGACTGGCAGGATGATTATGAAATGGCAGCCCTGGAGTTTTGTGTCACCTTCGAACTGTCTCCTCCGACATGGCACGATCCAGCTTGCAAACGCTTGCGTGCATCTCAACCCGGCGCAGCCGTCGATGGGGGTGTCAATTCTCGCTGGCAGGATTCGGTGTATGTCGGCGGCGGGGCCGAGGGTGCCCAATTGACCATGTCCAATGAAGTGCTTGGTGATATTTCCAATTTGGTAGAACAGTGGCAGTCTTTGGCAAAAAGTGACGACACTCTGGTGGTGTCTTGCGCGAAATTGATACGCGTTGACTTTTCTGCAGCCGGCGGACTACTGAACTGGGTC
>CAIOAQ010000207.1 GCA_903856025.1 uncultured beta proteobacterium | reverse complement strand
GTGCCGGACAGCGTGAGCGAATTCCAGTTTGCCGGACGCTTGCGTGGCAGCCGCACCGACCTGGGCACCGCCCTGGGCAGCGACCTGCGCGTGCCCGCCTTTGCCGAAATCGTGCTCGAAGGGCACATCAACCCCGACGCCACGCACAAAAGCGGCTTCGAGCACGCCATGGAAGGCCCGTTTGGCGACCACACCGGCTATTACAACGAGCAGGCGGAGTTTCCGGTGTTCACCATCGACCGCATCACCCAGCGGCGCGACCCGGTTTACCATTCCACCTACACCGGCAAACCACCGGATGAGCCCGCCATGCTGGCGCTGGCGCTCAACGAATTGTTTGTGCCGCTGCTGCAGCGTCAGTACCCGGAAATCACCGACTTTCACCTGCCCGCCGAAGGTTGCAGCTACCGCATGGCGGTGGTCAGCATCAAAAAGGCCTACCCCGGCCACGCCCGGCGAATCATGTTTGGCATCTGGAGCTTTTTGCGCCAGTTCATGTACACCAAGTTCATCGTGGTGGTGGACGACGACATCAACGTGCGCGACTGGCAGGAAGTGATCTGGGCCATCACCACCCGTGTCGACCCTACGCGCGACACGCTGCTGGCCGACAACACGCCGATCGATTACCTGGACTTTGCTTCCCCCGTGAGTGGTTTGGGCAGCAAGATGGGCATCGATGCCACCAACAAATGGCCCGGTGAAACCACCCGCGAATGGGGCCGGCCACTGACCATGAGCCCGGAGGTCGTCGCCAAAGTGGAACCCATCTGGCAGACGCTTGGTTTATAGAAAATAGGGCTTCTGCCCTCGCATATCCTTGGCACAGCGCTATTTATTTAGAAGCATTCAATAAAAGTATTCAAAGGCACTGGTAGCTGTCATCCAGCAGCGGCTTGGCCTGTCCCACCACCAGCGGGGTCATAGGGAAACACCGCCAAACTGGACGGCCCCATGACCTCGCGGCGCAGCGTGCGGCCCAACACGGCCTCGTAAAAAACCTGGGCACGGTCCAGATCGGTGGAGGAGATTTCAAACCAGTTGATGGCGTTTTTCATAAGGATTTATTCCTGTGTATTGAAGAAGCCATGATGATGCGGCGGGGCTGCTGACAGCGTGGTGTCAGCAGGGTGGCGGCAGCTTGGTGATTGTTGATCGGTGATACTCGTTGGGTGGTGTTTTACTTTTAACGGGAGAGACGCTTTGACGATTGAAACGATTTTGAGCTACACGGCAGTCGCCTGGCTGGCGATCGTCAGCCCCGGCCCGGCCATTCTTCTGGCACTGCGCAATGGCGCGGCATTTGGCGTGCGCGCCACCCTCTGGTCCTCACTGGGCAATATCACGGGGGTATTTGTGCTCTCTGCGACGGCCATGATGGGGCTGGGTGTGCTGCTGATGTCGTCGGCGCTTTTGTTCGGAGCCGTCAAGATGCTGGGGGCGCTCTACCTGTTTTATGTCGGCCTTCGTCACCTGCTGGGCCGCAGCTCGGTGGTGAGCACGCCATCCGAACTTTCGGCTGATGATTCAAGCGGCAGTCCGCGTCGGCTATATCGGGAAGGCTTCCTTCTGGCGGCGACCAATCCCAAACCGATTCTGTTCTTCACCGCGCTGTTTCCCCAATTCGTCAATGCAGCGGCACCGCTGCTGCCGCAGTTTTTTGTGCTGACCGGCATCTTCATGGCCTTGTCGTTCATCACGCTAACGGGTTATGCGCTGCTGGCTGGGCGGGCCAAGTCGTTGCTGGTAAAACCAAATTTTGTCAAATGGATCAACCGCATCGTTGGCTCCGTTTTCATTTCCTTCGGTGCGGCCTTGCTGGCGCTGCGCCGACCGGCGATCTAAGCACGGCAAACCTAGCCCTTGGCCGCAGCCCCCGCCCGCTTGCGCGCCGCCTGGGTTTGCCCACCGTAGCCCCAGTCGGTGGCAGGCACTTCACGCACGATCACGTAGCTGGCAGGTTCCAGCGCTTGGCCTGCGCCCAGCTGGGTTTGCAGCTCGGCAAAGGCGGCGGCGATGAAGGCGGCTTTTTCTTGCGCCGTGTTGGTGCCTTGCGTGATGCTGATCTCCAGGCAAGCCGTTGGCCCCTGCACCTCGCGTCCGCCCACGTGCCAGCGGGTGGCGGGCAAGTCTTCAATCATCACGGCAGTGACTTCCTGGCGCTTGCCCAACAGCTGGGCGCTTAACTCAGTCAGGGCGCGTGCCAGCGACTGGCAACGCGACGGGTTTTGCAACGGCGAGATTTTCAATTGCAGTGTCGGCATGTTCAGGCTCCGGTGGTCAGTGTGGTGAATGGGGCAACGCGGTTGCGCGCACGCCGCGCCAGCCGGGCTTGTAAACGGTCGGCACTGCGCTCGGCCAGGGTGTGGCTGGATTCCAGGCAACGCTGGTAAACCGCATCAGCGCCACGCCAGAAGTCATCCACCACCTCGTTGCCGAAATCACGCATGGCTTCACAGCGCAGGCGTTCTGCCTCGGCCTTGGCCAGGTCGTGCAGGCGGTGTTGGGTGGCTGCGTCGAAGGCATCGTGGGTCATGGTGGGCTCCGTGTGGGTTGTCGATGGTTTGAACTTTATTGAATAAGCCGATGCTTGGAAATAGCCAAAAAATCAAATTGGTTTTGCATTTATTGCAAAACAGAGCCAAAATCTGACCATGCAACTCCACCTAGACGACATCGCCCTGTTCGCCCGCATTGCCGAGCTGGGCAGCCTGTCGGCCGCGGCGCGGGAACGCAATGTGCCGGTCAGCCAGGTCACCCGTTCGCTGGCCCGGCTGGAGGCGGCGGCCAAGGTGCGCCTGCTGCACCGCAGCACCCACGGCCTGAGCCTGACCGACGAGGGCGACACCTTCTTGAACTATGGCCGCCAGTTGCTGGCCACCAAAGACGAGCTGGCGGGTGAACTCACTGGCAAGCTCAGCAGCCCCAGCGGCTGGGTGCGCATCAGCGTCAGCCCGGTGCTGGCCGAGTGTGTGCTGGCCCCCAGCCTGTGTGGCCTGTACCAGCGCTACCCGCAGTTGCACATGGACATCAACGCCGACGACCGCATGGCCGACATGGCGCGTGACGGCATCGACATTGCCATCCGAAGTGGCAGCGTCCACAGTGACACCCTGGTGGCGCGCCAGATTGGCAGCCATGGCCGCACCCTGTACGCGGCACCGGCCTACCTCAGTGCGTTTGGCACCCCCGCCCACCCGGATGAACTGCAACACCACCGCCTGATTGCCAGCAGCGCCAGCCCCAGCCTGAACCGTTGGACGATGGCGGAGGGACAGGGCAAAAAAGAACTGCAAGTCAAAGGCCACACCCGCACCGACAACAGCGCCTTGCTGCTGAGCCTGGTGCTCAACGGTGTGGGCATTGCACGCATCAATGACTTGTTTGCCCTGCCGTTGGTGCGCCAGGGGCGGCTGGTGCCCTTGTTGCAAGACCAGTTTGTCAGCCCCGCCATCCCGATTTATGCGGTGATGCTGCAAGAGCGACAGCGCCTGCCAAAAATCCGCGCCTGCATCGACTACTGGGCGCAGTGGCTGGCACAGATGACGCAAGCCCCAACGCGTTGAATCCAGGTTGAGCCATCACCTTCACCAGCAAGGTTTTTAGGTGGGCCGGACAATGCCAGCTTGTCCAACCACCAGCCCTTCACCATGGCCTCCACCCTTCAGATTGACTTTGTGTCCGACATCTCCTGCCCGTGGTGCGCCATTGGGTTGACGGCGCTGGAACAGGCGCTGCAGCAGGTGCAGCCCGAGGTGACGGCGCAGATTCACCTGCAGCCATTTGAGCTCAACCCGGACATGCCCGCCGGTGGGCAGGATATTGGCGAACACCTGGCGCAAAAGTATGGCTCCACCCCAGAGCAGCAGGCACAGATCCGCGCCACCATTGCCCAGCGTGGGGCCGACGTGGGCTTCACCTTCAACCCTGACGGGCGTGGCCGTGTGTACAACACCTTTGATGCCCACCGCCTGCTGCATTGGGCGGGCCTGGAATCCGCCGCGCAGCAACTGGCCTTGAAAAAAGCGCTGCTGGTGGCCTGCCACGGCCAGCGTCAAGCCATGGAGTCCCCGGAGGTTTTGCTGGCCGCCGTGGCGCAAGCCGGGCTGGACGTGGCCCGTGCCCAACGCATTTTGGCCAGCGACGAATTCGCGGCTGACGTGCGTGCCGCTGAAACCTTCTACACCAGCCAGGGCATCCACTCGGTGCCCGCCGTCATCATCAACCGCAAACACCTGATCTCAGGTGGGCAGCCGGTAGCCGTGTTTGCCCAGGCACTGCGCCAGATTGCCACCGAAGATTTATAACAAACCAGGCTGCAGCCCTTGATTTACAAGCGCAACCAGCTATTAAATTTAAAGCAGTTTCAATTGCCAAACCTCTGGCAAGGCCATCACACCTGGGCTTGATGACGCGTTTGCCGGGCCGCCAGCGTGTGCGCCGACGCGGGGACGGTGGCCACGGGTCGGGGCAGCAGCCCTTTGAGGGCACGGGGGTTGGCCCTCGTCCCGCTGGTGACGTAGTCAGCCAACAAAGGGCTGGCGCACCGCCTCCGCAGCCAACTGTCTGCTCAGGTAGTCAAACAGAGCGTCCACCAGAAGGAAAAAGGGGCCAGGCTCGAATTAAATACCACATCCCTAAGTGACCGGTATTGGGATTAGACGCAAAACCGAAAGCTACTCCCCACTTGCTTGGCGCTGTACATGGCGGCATCGGCGGC
>CAIOAQ010000206.1 GCA_903856025.1 uncultured beta proteobacterium | reverse complement strand
GCTATGGTGTGGACGCGGTGACGCTCATCATGTATCGCATGCTGTTTGCACTGCCAATATTCGCCGTGATGGCCTGGTGGTCTAGCCGGGGCAAGGCCGCGTTGACCCGTCAAGATGTCTGGGGCATTCTGGGCTTGGGTTTCACCGGCTACTACCTCGCCAGTTTTCTGGATTTTGCTGGGTTGGCGTACATCAGCGCTTCGTTGGAGCGGCTGATTTTGTACCTCAACCCCACATTGGTGCTGCTGCTGGGCTTGGTGCTTTACAAGCGTCACATCAGCCGCCGTCAAATCATGGGCATGGTGATCAGTTACACCGGGGTGATTTTGGTGTTTGGTCACGAGATCAACTTCGCCGGTGCCGATGCCGCACTGGGTGCTTTGCTGGTGTTTGGCAGCGCCGTGAGTTATGCGATTTACCTCAGTTTCAGCGGTGAACTGGTACAGCGCCTGGGCTCGTTGCGGCTGGTGGGCTACGCCACGACGGTGGCCTGTGGCTTTTGCATCGGCCAGTTTGTGCTGTTGCGACCGATGAGCGCTGCGGTGGTCGCGCCGGAAGTGATTTGGCTTTCCATTCTGAACGCCACACTGTGTACCGCCGCTCCGGTGTTGATGGTGATGATGGCCATCGAGCGCATCGGGGCCGGGTTGGCGGCGCAAACCGGCATGATCGGCCCGATGTCCACGATTTTGATGGGCGTGTTGCTGTTGGGCGAACCGTTCACGGTGTGGGTGGCAGCTGGCACCGCCCTGGTGGTGGCGGGCATCTTTGTGTTCACCCGCCAGCCGCGACGCGAGTCCTGATGGCGACGCCCAGGCCCCCTGGTTGTTGATGACCACTATCTGAATTGATAGCGCTTCATCAAGTAAATACAAGGGATGAGGTCGAATTGTTTGTCAAACGCTTGGAATTTTGGACATCGCGTGCTCTGCCAGCGCAGTGATCGTGAGTGACGGATTGACACCGGGATTGGCCGGCATGGCGGCACCGTCGCAGACCAGCATGTTGCGATAGCCAAAGACATGAAGGTTCTTGTCAATCACACCACGGCGTGCGTCGGCACCTATCACAGCGCCACCTAGCAGGTGCGCGGTGGTTGGCACATTGCCCAAGGCCTCCAGCACATTGCTTTGCGCGATGCCGCCGGTGTGTTTGGCCAGCCACTCCGCAGCTGCGTTGCCGCCCGGGATGAAGGTGGGATTGGGTTTGTCGCGGTTTTGCTCGGTGTGCAGTGTGACACCGCTGCCGAACCATTTTTTCCTGGCGCGCAAGGCAATCGCGTTGTCAAGTGACTGCATGACCAGAAGCATCACCATGCGGCGACTCCAGCCAATCGGCCACAGGGTCGTTAACCACTGCAGCGGGTGGCGGGCGATGCTGCCCAGCCACATCAGGGGACGGGTGACCCGGCTGCCCTTGCCGACCAGAATGGTGTACAGCAGCGACATGAAGTCGGCGTTTTGGCCGTAGTTGACAAATTCGATGTGGGTGTCGTGGTCGATGTGGATGCTGCAGCTGATGGCCACGTCGTTCCAGGTCTGGCGATCTTGCGGCAAGCGCACCGTCAAAATCGATTCGCTGTTGGTGCGGACCAGTTCGCCCAGTCGGTCGCTGATGTTGGGCAAGGACCCGCTGTGTTTGCAATCGGCCAGCAACTGGTTGGTTCCCAGGGAACCTGCGCCAAACACCACGCCTCGCGTTGTGAATGTTTTGCGGCCTTTGGCAAACCATGCGCCTGGACGTTGGGTGGTCACACGGTAGCCGTCCGCGCCGTCAGCGGTACCAATGGGCGCGACATCCACGACCTGGTGCTCGGGCAAAATCGCCGCGCCGAGCTTTTCGGCAAACCACAGGTAGTTTTTGACCAGCGTATTTTTGGCTCCGACACGGCAGCCCACCATGCACGCGCCGCACCGGGTGCATCCGGTGCGGTCAGGACCTGTGCCACCAAAGTAGGGGTCTTTGACAGTTTTTCCGGCTTCCCCAAAGAAGATGCCATTGGGTGTGCGGGTGAACGTATCGTCCGTGCCAAAGTGGTGGGCCATTTCGCGGATCAGTTGTTGCGCCGCTGAGTCAAAAGGCACTGTTTTGACCCCCAGCATGCGCTCTGCTGTGTCGTAATGCGGGCGCAACACGGCATCCCATTGATCCAGTGCCTGCCACTGGGCGTTGGCAAAGAATTCCGGCTTGGCACGGTACAAGGTATTGGCGTAGACAATGCTGCCCCCGCCGACACCAGAGCCACTGGCTGCAAAAATGTCCTTGAAAGGCGACAGGCGCAAGATGCCCTTCAGGCCGAGCACGGGAGCCCACAAGAATCGACCCAGCTGCCAGGTGGACTGTGCATAGTCTTCGTCACGGTAACGGCGTCCGCATTCCAACACGCCCACCTTGTACCCTTTTTCTGACAGGCGCAATGCGGAAACACTGCCGCCGAAGCCCGAGCCGATGACCAGCCAGTCGAAATCAAATGCTGAATTAGTTTTCATGTCTCTTCTTTCTTTGTTTTTTTACAGATTTATATTGACGGGGTGGATGTGCAGGTATCCCAGACCCATGTGCGGTAGCCATCAAGGGCAAAGGCGCTATCCGAACATTGCATTCAAGAAAATTCGGGGAATTTTCAAGAGGCTCGGACGGTGTTGAAACGCCACTAACAGTCGACCCAGGATGTGACTCTTGCGATTGGTGATGAACCACGGCGGACGTGGCAGCAGCGAGAACGACAAGCTCAGCAAATTGCGTGGAAACGGGCGAAACGGAGCCTCCACCACGGTGCGCTCGGGTTTGTCAAAAAGGCAAGTGTTGTGCACTGCACCGATCCCACTTTGCACGTCTGCCAAGGTGTGGCCTGGAAAGGCACCCCAGGTGGCTTGTGGCGTCAAAAATCCCAAAGCAGTCCAAGTGTTGATGGCAATGGTGCCGTAATGCAGTTCAATCAGCATGGCCTCGAAACGGCTTCGCCCTATTTGTGCAATCGTCTTGGGGTGAATGACGATATTGGCCCCCAGCGTTCCGTAAAGCTGGCTGTTCGCAAAATCAATGGCCGCCCGCAAATAAGCCGCAGGGTCGTTGCCGGGCAGTTCAGTCACGCTCATGGCCGGCGCGAACACTTCCACTGTTCTGTCATAGGTGCTGTTTGCATCCATTGGTGCCATGAGGAGTCTCTCGCCACCGGTACGGGGAAGGGACTTGGTCGCGGCGTTGTTCTTGGCGAAGGCATCCAGCCGATCCTTTGCGCCTGGGTAATACATGCTGCGCGCCCCAGATTTCGCCATGGTTGATTCCAACGCACCCACAAAAGCAGATTTTTGAGACCAATCTTTGGGAACAATCAGCACCTGGCACGCCACACAATTGAATCCACTGTTGACCATCTTTTGGGTCGCCACCTGTTCGGCTTGAAATGCAATGTCGGCGCTTGTCCAGGGACCAGGCACCACAATGGTGGGGCAAACGGCGCCAAGCTCCGAGCCGATGGTGCGGGTGTTTTTGGGGGTGCCTGCGGCTTTGTTTGCGCGCCCTTCCTCGCCAACGCCCCAGACAATGGCATCGTGCGAGGCTCCGGAGCCGGTGATGTGTATTTCTTCAACCAGGTCGTGGGTGCACAGATACTGACCACAATCGACCCCACCCCGCACAATGGCCAGCACGCCACGGTCAATCAAGGGTTTAAGTGCGGGCTCCAGGAAGTCGATCAGGTAGTCATTGACCGGATTCATTTTCAGAATAACGACCTGATTCTCATTGAAGAGTTTGTAAAACACATCCAGCGGGGCGATGGCCGCCACGTTGCCCGCGCCCAGCACCAAGGCCAGTTTGCCTTGCTTGTGCAAAGGGCTGGCAGGGTCGTAGGTGCTGGCGGTGTGAGCCGCCAGGTTGGCCGGTGTTACGCCAGGCTGCATCCAGACATCGACCGTCACACCGCTCAGCAGCAAGTGGTCCCATAGGCCATGCGGCAAGACCCGTGCGGCGACCTGACCGTTGGCCAGTTGGCGCACCGGAGTGTGGTCCAGATGGTGTTTGCCTGCCACCTTGGAAAGCGTGGACATCATCTGGTTGCAATACCCCATGACCGTGTAAGGCCCCGACAGCCACTCTTCGCCTATGAGCGGTGATCCGTCAGGAATGCCCTTCTTTCGCGCTGCCGTTTCGGCCCAGGCGTGGGCCACGGGCATCAGGCACTCCTTGATCTCGGCCAGGATGGCAATGCGCTCGGGCACCGTGGTTTTCACCCATGGTGTTTTATGGGCAGCAAGCTTCTGCAGGGTCTGATCCAGCTCCAAGAAGGAGGTTGGTGCATGTGGCTCCATCAAAATCTCCGTGCTCATTTGGTGACGATGGCAAAGTTGCCCGGTGCCTTGTCGATCAGCGTGAAGAAGCGCACCAAGTCAATCTTGCTGCCACCGACTTTCAGGTCATCGCTGAGCAGGGTGTCCTTCACGCCTGCAGTGCCTGCGATCATCTTCACGAATATCTCCTTGGTCAACGTCAGCGTGGCATTGGCATCGGGCGCAGCGTCAGCATTTTTGAAGTGAAGCACCGAGTTTTCAATCCACAGCACATAGGTTTCTTTCAGGTCGGTCAGTACCAAATTGATCTTGAGGTTTTTACCTTCTGCATCGGGCCCATTCAAACCAGCGGCCATCGCCTCCAGAAAGCGGTCCATGGGTGTCTGCAGCAGCATCTCCATCAGCATCGCCTTGGAAACGCCCTTGGCAGGCGGACCATTTCGCAATTCCTGGGCTGCGCTCAGGTAGGAATTGCGCCAGGTGGCGGCTTCTGCCACGTAGCCCATTTGTTCATAGGTCTTAGCCAGTAGTTCTTTGGCACTTTTGCTGGACGGGTCGCCAAATACGGCATGGTTCAACAGTTCGGCAGCCCAGCGGTAGTCGCCCTTGTCGTACGCGGTTTGAGCTGCGGCCACTGCTTTGTCCGCGCCGCCAATCAGTTCCAGGTAATGTTGTGCCGACTGTTGAGGAGGTAAAGGATTCAGGTTGGCCGGGTTACCGTCATAGGCTCCCATGTAGAACTGGTACACCGCCTTGACGTTGTGGCGAATATCGCCGTAATAGCCGCGCACACCGAAGAATTCCGACAGCGACTTGGGCAGCTTGACCATGTCGGCAATTTCACGCGGTGTATACCCGGCGTTGATCAAGCGAACGGTTTGGTCATGGGTGTACTTGTACACATCGCGGTGCATGGTCACAAATTTCTTGATGTTGGCGCTGCCCCACACCGGCCAATTGTGAGAACCGATATAGATGTCTGCGTCCTTGGTCTGCTCCAGCGCTTGATCCATGTAGTTGGACCAGCGCAGTGCGTCACGTGCCTTGGCACCCCGTACAGGCAGCAGGTTGTGCATGGTTTGGGACAGGTTTTCTGCACCGTCGTACAGTTTTTTGTCCGGAATGCTGAAAGTCAGCTCGGCTGGACATTCGGCACCGGGCACGTTATGAAACACAAAGTCCACGCCATCAAGTTGCATAGGCTGGGTCGGTTTGAAAATGAGCCAGTTGGGGGCAATGATGCCAATGGCACCGTAGGCAACATCCTTGCCAAGACCGGTATCCACGTTGCCCTTGGCAGAACGCGGTAAATCGCGTCCAAATTGGTAAATCGAGCGACGAGACATTCCAGTCCCCACCAGAATGTTCTCGCTGGTGGCCTCTTCCAAGAAGCCGGCAGACGCAACGATGGGAATTTTGCGATCAGTCACTTCCTTGGGGGTCACAACACCCAGCACGCCACCGAAATGGTCGGCATGAGCATGGGTGAGCACCACCGCAGATACCGGTTTGTTGCCCAGATTCTGGCGGGCAAAGGCCAGCGCTGCGGTGGCGGTTTCACGGGCAGTGAGGGGGTCGACCACAATCCAGCCGGTCTTTCCTTCAATGAGTGTCATGTTGGCGATGTCAAAGCCGCGCAACTGGTAGACCCCTTCTGTGACCTTGTACAAGCCAATGTTGGCATTGAGCTGCGCGTGCCGCCATAGACTGGGGTTGACGGTATCGGGTGCCTTGCCATCAAGAAAGTTGTAGGCTTCGAAGTCCTTGAGGACAGTGCCATCTGCCTGGACGATTTTGCCTGTCGGCTTGGCCATGAAGCCACGCTTGGCGTCCTCAAAGTCCTGCTGATCGTCCAACTTGAGTTCTTGTGCAAATTGAGCGTTGGCTTTCAGTGTTTCTGGGCTGGCATCGCTTGTGGCACCACCAATGCCGGTGGTCTTGCTGCAGCCGCTTGCAAGGGTTAAAAGCACGGTCAGGGCGGCTGCCTGAGCAACATAGATTGGTTTCACCATGGAAGTCTCCTCATTTTTTGTGTGGCGCGATTGTGAAATCTGGTGAAAAATCCGTCCAATGCATATTTAATTAAAAAACAATGCATTCACTGCATAATTAAGGGAATCGGAGATGCCCATGGACTTGAAGCGACTCAACCACCTTGTGGTGCTGGCCGATACCCGCAACTTTGGCCGAGCGGCTGAAAAATGCCACTTGAGTCAGCCGGCCTTCAGCCGCAGCATCCAGGCGGCAGAGGAGGCGTTGGGACTCCAACTGTTTGACCGTGGTCCGCTGGAGGTGCGGTGTACCGATGCCGGCGCGTTTGTCGTCGAACGGGCGCGCAAGCTTGTGTTTGACAGCCGCTGCCTGGACCGTGATGTGAGTTTGTACCGTGAACGACTGGTTGGAGACATGGCGTTGGGCGTGGGGCCGTATCCCGCGGCCACCATGATTCCTGCGTTGATCACAGAAATTCGGACCCGGTACGCTGGGGTCAACGTGCGCGTAGAGGTGAACAATGCCAGTTACCTGGCGGAACACCTGCGAGCTGAGGAGCTTGACTTCTATGTTGCGGACCTTCGTAACGTCCCAGCCACCTCAGATTTTGAAGTGACTCGCATTGGCAAGCTTTCAGCCAGCTTTTATGTCCGTAGCGGGCACGCTCTGGCGGGCAAGCCAAGTGTCAAAGGCTCTGAATTGCTGCCATTTGGTCTGGCCAGTGTGCATGTACACGAGGCGGTTCTCAGGCAGCTCGCGCCAGTCCTTGGGTTGTCGGCCGGAACATTGGCATCGCTGGCAGTGGCCTGTGATGACATGAATTTGCTTAAAACAGTGGCCATGAACAGCGACACGGTGCTGGCCTGTGCGGATGCAGCCGCTGCACAGGAGCTTGCGAGCAACCGCCTTGTCCGCCTGACTGTCGAGGGTCTACCTCCCATGTTCGCCGATATGGGTGTGGTGTCGCTGAAGGGCCGGAGTTTTTCACTGATGGCGCAGTTTGCGGTGGACTATTTGAGGCAGTGGTCCACGCAGCAAGTTGACCTGCGGTGATCCGGTCATGTCGATGGCTAGCGTCGCGACGACGACACCGCAATTCCGCCCACGATCAGGATGAACGCCAACGCGTGATAGAGGTGCGGAATATCACCTAAAAATGCACTGGACAGCAGGGCGGTGAATAGCGGCGTGAGGTTGATGAAGAAACCTGCGGCCGCGGGGCCAGCGCTGGCCACACCTGCACCCCATGCCCGGTAAGCCAGCACCGCAGGGCAGGTGGCGATGAACAACAGCGCACCAGCCAGTGGCCAACTCATGGTGATGCGTCCCAAACCCAAGGACCATTCGGTAGCCGCGAAGAGACTTGACCAGACCAGTCCAAACCCGATTTGTGCCAGCAAAAAGGCCGACCAGTCACGTTTGATCTCGGGTGGCTCCGTGGTGGGGCGCACCAGCATCCAGCTGTAATAGGCCCAGGCCGCGCTGGCCAGCAACATGTAGATGTCGCCAGCCACCAGTCGCACCTGCATCAACACTTCAAGTTCACCACGGCTGAGCACCAGCATGACACCAGCAATCGACAGTGCCGCACCCAGCCATTGTTTGTTCGAGATGCGCATGCCAAAGAAGAAGCGACCAATGAGCAGCATCCATACCGGCGTGATGGAACCCACCAGCGTGACGTTGATGGGGGTGGAGGTGTTCAGGGATAGGTACAGCAGCGCGTTGTAACCACCAATCGCCAACAG
>CAIOAQ010000205.1 GCA_903856025.1 uncultured beta proteobacterium | reverse complement strand
GGCGCAATCACCGCATATTCGACAAACACCTCCCCATTTTTTTTCCGATTCTGCAGCTCGCCCTGCCACACTTGACCCGCTTCCAGGGTTTGCCAAAGTTTTTCAAAGATCTGCACAGGGGTCTGACCTGACTGCAAGATGCGGGGGTTGCGTCCCAACACCTCGTCAGAGGTGAACCCAGTGACTTCGCTAAAACTGGGATTGACGTATTCAATATGGCCTTGAAGGTCGGTAATGACAACCGCAATCGGGGCCTGCTCTACTGCCCGTGACAGCTGTCGCACCCGCTGGTCATTTTGATGGCGTTGAGTGATGTCGACCGACACCCACTGGGTTTCACCGGTACTCGCATCGAGCAGGCAGCCGGTCAAATCGATCCACAAATGCGAGCCATCCTTGCGCACCTGTTCGAGTTCTGTTCGGCAAACCTGGGTCGTGGCGAGTTGTCGATAGGCGTCAACGCCAAACGCCTCATAAGACGCTTGTGAGAGAAAGTTCTGTCGAGTAGGCGTGTTGGTCAGTTCGCCCGGGGCATAGCCCAGCATTTTTTCATAACCAGGGCTGGCCCAGCTCACGGTACGGTTGGAGATACGTGCCAAACCGATCAGATCACTGTCAAGGATGGCCTGCTGCTCACGCAGCAGATGTTCAAGTTGCTGCCGGTGGCGTTTGCTCTGGGTAATGTCTTGCATGGCCACTAAAACTGCAGACTGCCCGTCGTACATGATCGGATGATTCTGCACGGTCACATCAATGGGCGTGCCGTCAAGTTTGAGAAATTTTTCCTCGATCATCGGATTGGCTACCTGATGGACAAGCGTGCGTCTGGCCCGATCAGCGGCAATTTGCCTGAATTCCGGGTGAACCAGATCAACAACCTGCATGCCAATCAACTCGTCGGCAGATCGGGCACCCAACAGCTGGACTGCTGCCGAATTCACATACACCACCTTGCCATCACGGTGGACTGCAATGGCTTGCGGGGTCCACTCGATCAATGTGCGGTAGCGCAGCTCACTGTCGCGCAACTGGGCATCGCGATGACGCAATGTGATCAGCAATTGGTTGAACGCGACCAACAACTGGCCCACCTCATCGTTCCGCGTGACGACCAAGGCTGGCGGAAATTCGGCCTCTGTATCCAATCGATCGAGCACTTCAATCGCCGCCTTCAAGGGTGCAAATTGACGGCGCAACAGCCACCAGACCAATGCGGCCGCCAACACGGTCAACGCGCCTGCAGCCAGCATTGTGCGCCGTTGCAACGCCTGGATAGTGGCAAACGCCTCACTGGTAGGCAATTGCGCGGCGATAAACCAGGGGTACCGAGTTCAGCGACTTGTTGGACTGCAATACCTCCACACCCCAATGATTGGTAAACAGGTCAACTCCCTCAAAACCCTGCATGTAACGGTCGATGCGCGGGTTCTCCCCTGGTGGAGGGCTGGCTTCAAGCATGCGGTTGGTATTGGTAGCTGTGACAATCCGGCGGTGCTGCCTGTCCACCAATATATAGCCACCTGTTTTGCCGTAAGGACTGGCCACGATGGCATTCAAAAAGTTAGGCTGTCCTAGGTTGACCACACCGACCACTGCCCCTGTCACCACTCCCTGGGCATTGCGAATAGGGGCTGCCATGGACACCACCGGCATGTGGCGTGCTTTGTCCATCAGCGCTTCGCTGATGGTGGATTTCCCGAGATTCAGTGCATTGACAATGTGCTCACGCTCGATGTAATTGATGCCGACTCGTTGCAATGATTCCGGTACGGATGCAACAGCAAAACCTTGAG
>CAIOAQ010000204.1 GCA_903856025.1 uncultured beta proteobacterium | reverse complement strand
CTAGGCCAGTGCTGCGGTGGGACGTGCGTAATACTCGTCTCGGTTGGCGATCAGCAGCAGCGGGGTGGCGCTGTCAGGTTGCCAGTTCCAGGCAATCAGGCACATGGTGTGTGGTTCCGGTCAACGGTCAGGGTTGGGTTGTGAATGGTCACCTGCATGGCGTTATATCGGCGGCGTCACCACTGGTTGCCCCAGGTTTTTCAATATGTCCCGCACCATCTGCGCCCGGTCTTTGGCTTCCGGCAAGGTGCGTTCAATGCGCAGTTTTTCGTTGCCCGCCAGCTTGATGTGTTTGTTTTTCTGTATCAGGGCAATGATTTTCATGGCATCAATCGGTGGCTTGGGCTTGAAGGTGATGGTGGTCACGGTGGGCGTTGCGTCTACCTTGACCACGCCATAAGGTTGCGACAGCACGCGCAGCCGGTGCACGTCGATCAGCGTTTGCGCCTGGGTGGGCAGCTTGCCAAATCGGTCGATGATCTCTTCCATCAGCGCGTCAATTTGATTGCTGGTCTTTGCGGTGGCGAGTTTTTTGTAGAAACTCAGGCGCAAATGCACATCGCCGCAAAAATCGTCTGGCAACAAGGCTGGGGCGTGCAGGTTGATGTCCGTCGCCACATTCATTGGGTTCAGCAAGTCAGGCTCGATACCGGCTTTCAGGCAACGCACCGCCTCGGAAAGCATCTCGTTGTAGAGCTGGAAGCCGACTTCCATCATGTTGCCGCTCTGGTTTTCACCCAGCACCTCGCCGGCACCGCGAATCTCCAAGTCGTGCATGGCCAGATAGAAGCCGCTGCCGAGCTCCTCCATGGCCTGAATCGCGTCCAGGCGTTGCTGAGCGTGTTTGGTCAGGCCGTTCAGGTCTGGCACCAGCAAGTAGGCATAAGCCTGGTGGTGGCTGCGGCCCACCCGCCCGCGCAACTGATGCAACTGGGCCAAGCCAAATTTATCGGCACGCGCCATCACGATGGTGTTGGCGGTGGGCACATCAATGCCGGTCTCGATGATGGTCGAGCACAGCAGCACGTTGCTGCGCTGGGCCACAAAGTCACGCATCACGGCTTCCAACTGGCGTTCGGGCATTTGCCCGTGGGCCACGGCAATGCGGGCTTCAGGCAACAATTCTTCCAGTTTGGCACGGCGGTTTTCAATGGTCTCAACCTCGTTGTGCAAAAAGTAGACCTGACCGCCACGTTTGAGTTCGCGCAACACGGCTTCACGGATGACACCATTGCCCTCGGTGCGTACAAAGGTCTTGATGGCCAGGCGGCGTTGTGGCGCGGTAGCAATCACACTCAAATCGCGCAAGCCTTCCAACGCCATGCCCAGCGTGCGGGGAATAGGCGTGGCGGTGAGGGTCAACACATCCACCTCGGCGCGGAAGGCTTTCATCTGTTCTTTGTGACGCACCCCAAAGCGGTGTTCCTCGTCGATGATCAGCAAGCCCAAATTGTGAAAGTGGGTGTTTTGGCTGAGCAACTTGTGGGTGCCCACCACAATGTCGATGGTGCCGTCCGCCACACCCTTGAGCGCGGCTGTGATTTCTTTGCCTGAGCGGAAACGGCTCATTTCGGCCACCTTGACTGGCCATTTGGCAAACCTGTCCACCAGCGTTTGGTAATGCTGTTCGGCCAACAAGGTGGTAGGGGCCAGAAACGCCACCTGTTTGCCACCGGTGATGGCAACGAATGCGGCGCGAAGCGCGACTTCGGTCTTGCCGAAGCCCACGTCGCCACACACCAACCGGTCCATCGGGCGGGGGCTGATCATGTCTTGAATCACCGCATGAATGGCGGCACTTTGGTCAGCGGTTTCCTCAAAGCCAAATTCATTGGCAAAGGTTTCGTAATCGGTGGGCGAATACCTGAACGCGTGGCCTTCTCGGGCGGCGCGTCGGGCGTAGATGTTGAGCAACTCGGCGGCGCTGTCGCGCACCTGTTCGGCGGCTTTGCGTTTGGCTTTGTCCCATTGACCGCTGCCAAGCTTGTGCAGGGGGGCTTCGTCTGCGCTGACACCGGTGTAGCGACTGATCAGCTGAAGCTGGCTCACCGGCACATAAAGAGTGGCTTTGTCGGCGTATTCCAGGTGCAAAAATTCCTGAATTTCAGGCTCGCCGTTGGGCAATTTGTTGCCCAAATCCAGATTGATCAAACCACGGTAACGGCCAATACCATGGGCGTTGTGCACCACCGGGTCACCAAGTACCAGTTCACTGAGGTCTTTGATCAGCGCTTCCACGTCGCTGACTTGTTCTTGCTTTTTGCGCCTGCGCTGGGTCGGGTTGGCGGCAAAGAGCTCGGTTTCGGTGACAAAGTCCACACCGGGCTCCAACCAGCCAAAACCGTTGGCCAGGCTGCTGGTGGCAATGCCTATCGGCTCTTTGCTTTGCAGAAACTCTGCCAGCGAATCGAAGGTGGGCGGGTCAAAGGCGCTGCTGT
>CAIOAQ010000203.1 GCA_903856025.1 uncultured beta proteobacterium | reverse complement strand
CGCCAGGGACGTCTGCATCGCAATTTCCAAGGTTACAGCACGCAACCTGACTGCGACATGATTGGCCTGGGCGTTTCATCTATTGGTCGCGTGGGTGCTACCTATAGCCAAAATGCGAAAACACTCGAGGAATATTACGATTTTCTTGATCAAGGACATTTCCCTATCGTCAAGGGGCTGGCTTTGACGAAGGACGATTTATTGCGTCGGGGCGTGATCATGGCGTTGATGTGTCAGGGGCGTTTGTCATACGAGTCCATCGAGTTGGCCTATCTGGTCAATTTCAAGGAATACTTCGCCAAAGAAATGGAAGTGCTGAGAGGTCAGGTCGAAGAAGGCTTGGTTGAACTGGATGACTGCGGCATTCAAGTCACATCCAAGGGGTGGTTCTTCGTGCGTGCTGTCGCCATGGTGTTTGATCATTATTTGCAAACAGACCGTACACGGGCCAAGTTTTCAAAAATCCTCTAAATTAGAGGAATGCAAACCTCACTCGCAAGCACTGCGTTCATCATGGGCCTCGCGGGGGGACCTCATTGCATCGTGATGTGTGGTGCAGCGTGCGCAGGCATTGGACAAGCAGCCGGCCCCCAGCAACGGGCTTCAGCCATGTGGATGTTCCAGATTGGTCGCTGCTTGGGCTATGCTGGTTTGGGTGTTGTCGCTGCCGCTTCCATGCAAGGCTTGGGTTGGTTAACGGTCCAATCCGCTGCGCTGCGTCCGGTCTGGAGTATGTTCCATGTGGCCATGATGTTGCTTGGCCTGGTGTTGCTTTGGCGGGCGCAGCAGCCGGTCTGGATGGAGCAGGTGGGGCGAAAAATCTGGATCGCAGCAAAAGGCCTGGCCATGGGACGTGGCAAAGGTGCACCTTTTATTGTCGGTGCGCTTTGGACATTTTTGCCCTGCGGCCTGCTGTACTCTGCGTTATTGGTGGCCGGTTTGACAGGGCAACCGCTTGATGGTGCTGTTGTCATGGCGCTTTTTGCCGTGGGTACCAGTGTTTCCATGATGCTTGGACCGTGGATTTGGCTACGGCTTAAAGGCAATGACCAAGGCGGTTGGGGTGTACGCTTGGCAGGTTTGGCGTTGTCGGTCAGTTCCGCTTGGGCTCTTTGGATGGCATATGCCCATAATGCAGCTCCTTGGTGCGCGACAGCTTGAACCGTCCCTTGACTCAGTTTCGTTTGTGACGCGCTGAAACCGTCGTCTCCATGACGGTTTCTCCAGCGCCGCCTGATCGGGCGTGTGCCTTTGGCAGACATCATGTCAATCTGTGCAAAATTTGACATAACTTGAAATCCTTTCGCTCCTCGCTGTTTCCAAATGGCCATTGGATAGCAAAATCCCACATCAGGTTCGCGCGGGCGAACAGTTGGTCAATATTTCTAGCGCAAGAAGTTTGACGAACATGGGCAATTTCGCCCATTGTTAACAACCGAATTCAATTTGGAGCGCTCGTTGGAGGGCATCTATGTTTAGAAAAATCAAAAATGAAGACTTCTTGGATGAACAAAAACCAGCTGATCCATTCAAGGCATTGCGCGCGCGGCAGCGCCCAACTGAGCTCGAAAGCGCTGCAATCACTTGGATAGCCAAGTTACCTCGGGAAGTGCAGCCTCGCGAACTCGGACACCGGTACCCAAGAATCGTCAATAAATTGGCGCAGATGTGGGGCAATGGCTCCCAAGTTGACAATTATCTGAATGAACTCCTTTTGGACGCCCGTGGGAGTAGAAGCGGATTTCCCAAGCCCGTCAGAGACGAACTGCTGATTCTTCGGTCTCACAGCAGAAGAATCTACATCACCAGCGCGAATGACGGTTGGGCACATGAGCGCACCCTGAAGTAGCGTCTGTCCCCCTT
>CAIOAQ010000202.1 GCA_903856025.1 uncultured beta proteobacterium | reverse complement strand
CTGCGAACTTCCGTGAAGGTCTGAATGTGTTGGAGTACTTCATTTCCACACACGGTGCGCGTAAAGGTTTGGCTGATACGGCTTTGAAAACTGCAAACTCTGGTTATTTGACACGCCGCTTGGTCGATGTGACACAAGACTTGGTGGTGACCGAGCAGGATTGCGGTACCCATGGTGGGTACCTGATGCGCGCTATCGTCGAAGGTGGGGAAACCATTGAATCTTTGCGCGATCGTATTTTGGGGCGCACCACAGCGGAGGATGTTCTTCATCCTGAGAACCAATCTGTGCTGGCAGTTGCAGGCAGTATGCTCGACGAAGACTTGATCGAAGAACTTGAAGTTGCAGGCGTTGACGAAGTCAAAGTGCGCACCGCCCTGACGTGCGAAACACGATTTGGTATTTGTGCCAAATGTTACGGCCGTGACTTGGGTCGTGGAGGTTTGGTCAACGGTGGCGAGGCAGTGGGCGTGATCGCTGCACAGTCGATTGGTGAACCTGGTACCCAGTTGACCATGCGTACTTTCCACATCGGTGGTGCTGCTTCCCGCGCTGCCATTGCGTCCAGTGTGGAGGCCAAGTCAAACGGCAACATTGGCTTTAATGCAACCATGCGTTATGTGACCAATGGCAAGGGCGAATTGGTAGTCATTTCCCGCTCTGGAGAAATTGTCATTCATGACGAGCATGGCCGTGAGCGTGAGCGTCATAAAGTGCCTTACGGCGCGGTACTTGCCGTCAAGGCGGACCAGACGGTCAAGGCTGGCGTCGTATTGGCCAACTGGGATCCGTTGACCCGTCCTATCATTACAGAGTACGCGGGTAAGGCGCAATTTGAAAATGTGGTAGAGGGCCTGACGGTTGCCAAACAGGTGGATGATGTCACCGGGCTGTCAACCTTGGTGGTGATTGATCCTAAGCACCGCGGCTCTGCCAAGGTGGTTCGGCCGATTGTCAAACTGATCGATGCATCCGGTAATGAGGTAAAAATTCCAGGGACCGACCATTCTGTGACGATTGGTTTCCCGATTGGTGCCTTGGTGCAGGTGCGTGATGGTCAGGATGTGGGTCCAGGTGAAGTATTGGCACGTATTCCTGTCGAAGGGCAAAAAACTCGAGACATTACCGGGGGCTTGCCGCGAGTGGCTGAGTTGTTTGAGGCCCGTTCGCCCAAGGACAAGGGGATGTTGGCTGAAATGACCGGCACGGTTTCCTTTGGCAAGGAAACCAAGGGCAAGATTCGCCTGCAAATAACCGATCCGGAAGGCAAAATTTGGGACGAATTGGTGCCTAAAGAGAAAAATATTCTTGTCCACGAAGGTCAAATCGTTAACAAAGGCGAAGTGGTTGTGGATGGCCCCGCCGACCCACAAGATATTCTTCGATTGTTAGGTGCTGAAGAATTGGCCCGCTACATTGTTGACGAAGTGCAGGACGTGTACCGTCTGCAAGGTGTGAAGATCAACGACAAGCATATTGAAGTGATTGTTCGTCAGATGCTTCGCCGTGTGGTGGTCGAGGCCGCAGGTGATTCCAACTACATTGTTGGCGAGCAGGTGGAACGTTCGGAAATGCTCAACACCAATGATGCGTTGCGCGCCGAAGACAAGATTCCTGCAACCTTCACCAATTTGTTGCTGGGTATCACCAAGGCATCGTTGTCTACAGACAGCTTCATCAGTGCTGCGTCCTTCCAGGAAACCACACGCGTCCTGACCGAAGCTGCCATCATGGGCAAGCGCGATAGCCTGCGCGGTCTGAAAGAAAATGTGATTGTGGGTCGCTTGATTCCAGCCGGTACAGGTCTGGCTTACCACGAAGCTCGCAAAGTCCG
>CAIOAQ010000201.1 GCA_903856025.1 uncultured beta proteobacterium | reverse complement strand
TGTTTCAGCTTTTTTCTTCAAGACAGTCAGGTGGCGCAACACAGCATCATTGAATTTAAAAGCGTGTTCGAGCTCAGCCATCACAGCCTGATTGGCTTCGATGTTGACGCACAGGTAATGGGCTTTGGAAAGCTTGTTAATCATGTAGACCAACTGGCGGCGACCCCAGTCTTCGACTCGGTGCACTTTGCCACCACCGGCAACAATCATGCCCTTGTAACGCTCCAGCATGGCGGGAACTTGTTCACTCTGATCCGGATGGATCATGAGGATGATTTCATAATGACGCATTGATACTCCTTTTGGATAAACCCCGATTGGGGCAAGAAAACCACCCTCAGCGTCTATTTGAGGTGTGGCAAGGTTAGCCGATCATTATAGCTTTATTCGTTAACCGTTCTCAACTGTCACCACTTGCACGACCACGTGAAGTAATTAGGCTCACCAGTACCGTGACAAATAAACCCGCAGGTACACCAAATACGCCTGCTGAAACAGGGTCAATACCAAACCACAAGCTGCCACCAGACAACCCAAACGTTGACCTGATAAATGGCATGTTCACCAGCGAGTAATACAAGGTCAAGCCAAGTCCAGCCAGCATGCCGCAGGTTGCACCTTGGTTCGTCGCACCATTCCAGAAGATTCCAAGCAACATCGCCGGAACAAATGCCGCACCTGCCAACGAAAACGATGCCGATACCAGGAACAAAATATCCGCCGGTCTTTGGGCCGCAACGTAAGACGCAAGCAAAGCCACCAACAAAAGCGCAAACTTTGACAGCATGACCCGCCTTACCGTGCCAGCACGATTTCCCTCCCCACGATAGAACAAATCATGTGCCAATGCATTGCCAATGGTCAGTAATAGTCCATCGGCCGTAGACAATGCGGCGGCCAAACCTCCGGCTGCGACCAAGCCAGACACTACGTAGGGCAAACCTGCAATTTCAGGGGTGGCCAGCATCACAATGTCAGCACTCAATTTGAGTTCAGCAAACTGCAAAATGTGATCACCGTTGATGTCAGTGACTGATATCAAGGATGGATCCAACTTTGTCCACTGAGCAATCCACACCGGCAATTCATCAAACCTTTGACCAACCAAGTGGCCCATGATTTCATATTTAACCAACACCGCCAAAGCTGGTGCAGACAGGTACAGCAGCGCAATGAACAGCAAAGACCAAGTGACAGAATTTCTTGTATCAGCCACGCTGCGGGTGGTATAAAACCGAGTCAGTAAATGTGGTAGCCCTGCCGTGCCAACCATCAGGCAAAACATCAACGCTAAAAAGTTGCGTCGTGATGTATTGAACAGTTCCCGATCATTTGGAGAGCCATCAGGATCTCCTGCGAAAGGTTTGGTGTGCTCTGCCATGCCGGCAAGCGGTTTTGCACGATCCATGTTGTCGATCATGGCTCGGGTCCATCGCTCACGCGCAATTGCCTCGTCCCTCGGCAAAGCTCCGAGTTCTCGGCGCGCGGCCAAGATAACAGACTCATCGGCGTGTATGTCCGCAAGATGCCTAATTTCCTCTTTGAGCAGTTTTCTTTCCAATTCGAGCGATTCATCAACATTCTCTAGCTTATGTGCATAGTCTGTTGAACGCTTGGCATATAGAAGGATCACATCTCGCTCAGTTTCAGAGGATGTCAATTGGCGTTCTAATTCCGCAATTTTCGGTAACTGTTGGCCATACATGAATGTCGCCATCGGGTTACCCATTTGCTTGTAGGCAAGCCATGAAACGGGGATAGCAAATGCCAGAATGAGTACGACGTACTGCACAACCTGTGTCCATGTCACAGCTCGCATGCCTCCCAAAAAAGAACACACCAGCACGCCACCTAAGCCGAGCAAAATTCCGATTTCAAACTGCACACCGGTCAGCCGCGAGGTGATCAACCCGACTCCGTAAATCTGAGCAACCACGTACGTAAAAGAACACAAAACTGCCGACCAGGCAGCAATAATTCGCGGCCAACGCCCACCGTAACGCACGCCAAAATAGTCTGGCAACGTGTACAACTCCATTTTTCTTAGGTAGGGCGCCACCAATAACCCAACCAGGCAGAATCCCCCAGTCCAGCCTAAGATGTAAACCAACCCACCCGGTTGAGAGCCAGTTCCTGAGAATCCTTGTAAATAAAGTCCTCCGGCCATACTGATGAACGAAGCTGCACTCATCCAATCTGCGGCAACGGCCATACCGTTGTAAATTGCGGGTATCCGCCGACCGGCGGTGTAGTACTCCGACGCATTGGACGTACGCCCGTAAATGCCGATCAAAGCATAGAGAAAAACTGTTGAAAAGAGGAAAATTGCACCTACCCATATTTTTCGCAAACCCATTTGCTCCGCAACCGTCAATGCTCCCAAAAAAAGCAAAAAAAGAATGACGAAAGTAGTAAAACGGCGGTGAATTCTGCGTGTGTAGGCGACATAGCCGGGATCTGGCTTTTCGGAAGCTAATTCTTTGCGATTGGCAAACCATGCGTAGAGCGCCACGATCAAAATGAAAATCAGCACACTGCCCTGTGCAGCAAACCAGTAAGCCAGAGGCCCAC
>CAIOAQ010000200.1 GCA_903856025.1 uncultured beta proteobacterium | reverse complement strand
CTAATTGAACGAGTAGCGAGCCAACAGGTTCATACGAGACAAATCACCCTTGTCACCCGCAAAAGTAGTGCGTGTTCCGCCAATCAGTTCTGCACCCAGATCCACATTCTTGATCGGGGTGTAGATGAAATTCAGATGCCATTGCGCCAAGGTCTTGTTAATACTACCAAGGCCAACTGGATTATTATTTGAATCAAGAACAGCAGCAGAAGCAACGGCGTAAGGGTCGCTCGAATTCAACTGCGATTGCACGCGACCGTAGGCAAATGTGGCACGCAATTTCTCGCTAAACACATTGGTCAAACCCAGAACAAAACCACTGGACTTGTCCAGCAGCATGGAGCCTGCACTGATGACTGGATAGTTTGCGCCCATCATCAAGGAATTGTCGTTATCGCCGTCAACTTTGGCCCACTGTCCCATCAAGGTCAGGTCGCTGGTCAGCTTGTATTGGCCACCCAGACCAAAACCGGTTCCAGACTTGCTGATGCTGTTACCGGTTGCGTCAACACCACGTTGCTCATGCGAAATGACACGCGCGTTGACACCACCCCAGTCGCCGGTCTTGCCTGCAAACAGCACCACGTTCGGACGTGTCGCGCCGTCGGTCGGGTTTTCGAGTGCTGCCTTGAATGTCTCACCTGTAGCAAGTGCGTAGGTGTAACGAATCTGCACGGGACGCGAGAATGGCATGCCGATAGGGCCATTGAAGTCAACCGTTTCAGGGCCGTCATCCAGGTCCATGAAGGTCGACCAGTTTTGACCAATCATCCAGCCAGCGTATTCTCCGTAGGCTACGCGCAGACGGAAGTTGTTCGGGCTAGAACAGTTACCTCCATTGAATGCAGCAGTACAGTAAGAATAGAAATCACCTTCAACTTGCGTGTGGATCGGACCCACAGCTGTTGGAGTTGAAGTCTCGAACCCAATACGCGACGTTTCAGCGGTTAACGCTGTCTTGCCTTGTGTTGGATTTGAATTATTCAATGGCTGGTTCATAAGATTTGTAAACCGGTCGCTGCCGGGCGTGCCCTTGAAATCTTTAATCAGATCGGCCTCGGCGTAACCATAAATACGCAGTGAAGTTTCACTGTTAGGCATACGGAAGCTGTTTGGAATGTCGCCACCCACCACTGATTCCTTGCTTTGCACGGCCAGTTGGTCACGCAACTCGGTCACGTCCTTGGCGGTTCCTTTCTTCATTGCGTCAATTTCTTGCTGCAAGGCTTTCAGCTGTTGCTCCATTTGAGCGATGCGATCGGCATCTGCTGCATGTGCAGCAGGTACCAAGCCCGCACCCATTCCGGCGGCCAACAGTGTCAATACGATTTTGTTGATTTTCATGATGGTTCTTTCGTCTAAGTAAAAATTAAAAATGGATCTGTACTTTGCAGATTACCCAACTACCCACTTCGTACCTGTGACAAAAATGTTCTGGCACGCTCATGTTTGGGATTGGCAAAGAACTCTTTAGGCGTGGTGTCTTCCAAAATAACGCCATGGTCAAAAAAGATCAGTCGATCGGCCACTTCGCGAGCAAAGCCCATTTCGTGTGTGACCACCAGCATGGTGATACCCGTGTGTGCCAACTCGCGCATGACCACCAGCACTTCGTTGACCATTTCTGGATCCAACGCTGATGTGGGCTCATCAAAGAGAAGCACTTTGGGGTCCATGGCAAGCGCGCGCGCAATGGCCACCCGCTGCTGCTGGCCGCCCGAGAGCTGTACCGGATACTTGTAGGCTTGGTCTTTCAATCCCACCCGTTCAAGCAAAGTCAAGGCCTTGGCCTCTGCATCTGCCTTGCTCATCTTGCGTACCCGCATGGGGGCTAAAGCAACGTTCTCGAGAATGGAAAGATGCGAGAACAGATTGAAGCTCTGGAACACCATGCCAACTTCGCGTCGGATGGCATCGAGATGCTTCATATCATCGTTCAGGTCAATGCCATCCACCAGAATGGTGCCTGAGTCATGCGCCTCCAGCCGATTCAAGGTCCGCAGATAGGTCGACTTGCCGGAACCTGACGGCCCGATGATCGCTGTGACTTGTCCCTCATAAAAGGTGGCAGAAACCCCTTTTAGCGCGTGAAAGGCACCAAAGTGCTTGTCCACATTGCGTGTTTCGATAATGGACTTCAAATTGCTTTGTGTTGTCATTGTGGCCTCCTAACGCTTTCTGCCAGTATCCAGCTTGCTCTCCAACGCTGAGGTCAGTGTGGTGAACGCAGTGGTAAGGATCAGGTAGATTGCAGCAGTGGTCAAAAACACAGGTATGGGTTTGTAACTTGATGCCTGTACTCTGGTGCCGATCATGGTCAATTCAGACACGCTGATTGCATACGCAAGCGAAGTATCTTTGACCAGACTGGCCAGGTTGTTGGCAAGTGCCGGTAAGGCGACTCGCATGCTTTGTGGCAACACGACATCCATGAAGGTTTGGAAGTTTGTTAAGCCCAACGCCCTCGCGGCCTCCACTTGTCCGTGGGGTACTGCCAGGATACCGGCTCGTACACATTCGGTGTTGTAGGCACCAATGTTCAACGCTAACGCCAGCGCAGCACATGCAAAGTCAGACGGCTTGATATATTCCGGCAACCAGTCAGGTAACACCAACCAGATGAACAGAATTTGGAGCAGCAAAGGCGTGCCCCTGATCAGCCATACATAGAAGTCACAAAACCAGCGAATTGGTCGCAATGCAGAGAGTTTCCCCAAGCCCGCGACCACACCGATCACCATCCCGGACAAGCCCGCGATCAGTGTCAGAAACACAGTGACCCGCGCGCCCTCCGCGAATTCCTTAGCAGCCGAACCAATAGGCTCTGGTGCAACAGAGAGCGGTATCGCCAGACCCCACAGAAATAACAAAAGCCCCAACATGGACCCGAACATGGTCCAGCCCGGATTTTGCTTAGCCCATTTCATGGAAAT
>CAIOAQ010000199.1 GCA_903856025.1 uncultured beta proteobacterium | reverse complement strand
TCGCCGCGACGGTCGTGGTGGTAGTACCGGACCCCGGCGCTGCCTTCCTCGTGCACAAGACCCAGGCCGTAGACATAGTAGGTCTTGCTGCCGTCCGGGCCAGTGCGGACGAGCACCTGGTCGAGAGTGGCGTTAGGGTTGATCGCAAACCGGGTGGTGCCGGAATTATCCGTGAGCGCGATGCGGTGGTTCTCGGCATCGTATGCATAGCTTATCGCCCCCGCCCCGGTCAGCCGGTTCCGGGCGTCGTAGCGGTAGCCCGCGGGGGCCAGCCCCGCGGTGACGCCGAGCAGATTCCCATCGGGATCGAAGGAGGCCGCCGCCCCGTTGTGGGTGAGCAAGCGGTTGTCCCGGTCGAAGGTCTGGGCGGTGGTGGCGAGGGTCGGCAGCACCCCCGGCAGGAGGGTTTCCGAGGCCAGCTGGCCCGCGGCATCGTAGCTGTGGCTGCCCGAATAGATCACCGTGAGCCCATCTGGAGCAGATTCAAGCAGGCGCGTCAATTGCCCGGCGGCATCATAGGTGCGCACCTGCTTGGTGCCGTTGGGCCGCATGGTCTGGGTGTGGCGCCCCAAGGCATCATAGGAGTAGGTTGTCACCCGGCTCGCCCAGTCGGTGACTGTGCTCAGGCGCCCGGCGGGGTCACCCCGACGCTCAAGATTGGGAGGCCAGCGCATGAGAAGGGCTAACCAATCTGCGCATCCGACGTTGATGGCATTAACAATTTCTCTTTCGTCGTGAAACTGCCCACCGGGAAATCAATTGGCATCTTCTTTGCCGGATTCGGTACCGGCATCCTGATGCTGATTGTATCGGCGTTCTGCTTCTATAAAATCATCCTGGTGCCGAATATAGAAACTGAGCTATGCAGTTGGCTGCAACTTTTTGCGTGCTGTGAAAGGACTGGCTAACGAAGCTGGGTATTACGGCCAAATCGTATCGAACCCACGAGTGTCGATCATTTGGACCTTCACGATTTTCGGCGAAGCCTCCCCCGATCCCTTTTCCCAATAAACCAGCAAGTCGAGATCACCCTTTGATCCGTGGACGGTGTAGTGTTGCCTGCCGACATGTGGTCCATCAAATCCCCAGTCGCCTTTTGTGTAAGACCGTGCGGTTTCCGCCGACTGAAAGTCGCCTATGACTTTCCTAACGAACGGGGATGCCTTAATCCATTGAGTGGCGACAGGCTCAACGGCGCCCGCTGATAGTCGCAGCATCACCTCGGCGGTCACTCCTCCGCAAATACCAAGAATCATCGCAGCGATAAACCAGGGCTTCCGGACAAATAGGGTTCGGGGTTGGTTCTGTTTGGTATCGTTCATTTTGAGGTGAAAGATTGTAGCATACGGTTGAGGCAGGGATACGCGCTTACAGGGTTTTCCCATGGATAGGTGCGGCCGCCGCTGCTTGCTCCATGAGTCGGTAGAATAGCAGTCCCCGACTTCCGGCCGCACGTCTGTTGAACCGGAAGACGAACTCATCGAGGTAAGATTGCAGTCGGTCGTGATTCACGGCACCCTGATGGGTGCCAAGGAGCCATCGCTTGAGCAACGCGATAACCCTGTGCGCTTTGGGGAGCACAGTCTTGCCGTAAACGGTCGAGGGCATGGCGGTGTGTTGGTATCCGTGCATTGGCAGGGGTTGATAGGCGCTGTTTCCGTCAGTAACAATGTGGGCACCCTTATCGATCAACTGGTCGATGGTGAGCAGAAGGGTGGCTGTCGTGGTGTTGGGGATCACTTGAAGCCGGATACGTCCAATGGCTTGTCCCTTGTCCTCCACGGCGACAAAGATCTTCGACTTTCCCAAGGCTCCGCGGCCTCGAACGCCAGGCTTCACGCCGCCGATGAACGCTTCGTCGGCCTCAACGAGACCCGACAGCTTTGACCGCCCATTGATGACCATCAGGCGGCGCATCCGGTGGCTCCATTCCCACGCGGTATGGAAGCTGCCGAACCCCATGGCTCTTTGCAGTCCCAAGGCGCTGATCCCGATCTTCGGTTCGCAGACATGCCAGGCGACATCAAACCAGGTCTTCAGCGGGTAGTGCGACCGATGGAAGACTGTGCC
>CAIOAQ010000198.1 GCA_903856025.1 uncultured beta proteobacterium | reverse complement strand
GGGATGTTAGCTCAGCTGGTAGAGCAGCGGACTTTTAATCCGTTTGTCGTGGGTTCGATCCCCGCACATCCCACCAAGATAAGCCTTACGGGGCATAGAAAGCCTGCTACTTAGATGCTAGCAGGCTTTTTTATTTGTGCTTCTTGTAAATAATTGTGTAGGTGGTTTGGAAACCAGGAAAGTAGACGGTTAGCACCCCTAAAAACCTAATTACACACAAAAAAACCCAGCGCTAAGGCTGGGTTAACCCGCTAATCAGCGGCACGCTCCAGGGAGGTGAGAAGCGTGGGGCAGTCGCCCATTCGGTTGGATAGTTGTTTTTGTTGAAAAGTTCAATCGAACTTAGGCAACACAACAAAGTTGTTCAATATGCTTGTGGCGCAATGTGGTCACATCATGGGTCAGTAGGATGCTTCCGTACTTGCCAAGCAATTGAACGCAGCCTCCATGCAAAGAAATGATTTTTACACCGGAGTCAATGAGGTGCTTGGCGATGTCTGAGGTTGGATTATTGTTTGTCATATATTGTGTGTGTCGTTGCATTATTCAGGCCTGATGTGACAGTTTGATGTCATTGGACATCGGCGACTGCCATCTGGTCAGTGCGTTGGCGTACCCTTGACTTGAGGGCGGTGTTGGAGTTCGACTTCGATTGATGTTTTTGTGGAACTACACCCTGCCACCCATGGGGTCGAACCGATGTGCAAGATCTTGCAGATCGTCACATCAAGTTAACGTCTCCACGAGGCACACCAACGCAAGCCAGAGCTGCGCAATGCTCAAGTCCATCCCAATGAGACCTTAATGCCCAAAGTTCAACAGGTCTGGTAAGACAACCTAACTTCCTATGAACCCATTGCTTGTTTTTTCTAAGTTAGATCACGGTTGTATCAATGGGGATTGAAAGCTTGCTATTTTTGTACTTGAATCATTTTCATGGCAGAAGAGATCAGTGCCGACACTTCGCTCATATTGCTAGGGATAACCAGTGTGGTGGTGGCCTCTGCAGCAACCTTTGAATAGGCATCCACTGCTTTCTCTGCCACTTTGAGTTGTACGGCCTCACTACCGCCTGGCTGGCGAATAGCTGCAGCTATACGCTCTATCGCTTGGGCAGTGGCCTCTGCGACCGCCAATATGGACTGTGCATCGCCCTGGGCCTTGTTGATCACGGCTTGTTTTTCACCCTCAGAGCGGGCAATGAACGCCTCGCGCTCGCCTGTGGCGATGTTGATTTGTTCCTGGCGACGACCTTCCGAGGCAGCGATCAAAGCGCGTTTTTCACGTTCAGCGGTGATCTGCTGTTGCATGGCGTGCAGGATTTCTTTGGGTGGTGTCAGGTCTTTGATTTCATAGCGCAGCACTTTCACGCCCCAGTTAAGCGCAGCTTCATCAATTGCTTGCACCACTTGGGCGTTGATGATGTCGCGCTCTTCAAAGGTTTTGTCGAGTTCAAGCTTGCCGATGACTGAGCGCAGGGAGGTTTGTGCCAGTTGAGAAATCGCCATGATGTAGTTGCTGGAACCATAGCTGGCGCGCATGGCGTCGGTGACCTGAAAGTACAAAATGCCGTCGACTTGCAGTTGCGTGTTGTCTCGGGTGATGCATACCTGACTGGCAATGTCCAGTGGTACCTCCTTGAGCAAATGCTTGTAGGCCACTCTGTCTACAAAAGGCACCAAAAAATTCAAACCTGGCGTGAGGGTACCGTTGTATTTTCCCAGCCGCTCAACCACCCAAGCGTGCTGCTGCGGGACAACCTTGATGGATTGGGTGACAAAGATCACCGCAATGACGAATAGGACAATGGCGATTTCCATGGAAGACTTTCGGAGTTAATGTGTGTTTGCGTGCTTAAGAATCAATCGGCTGCCAATGATTTCTGTAATCACATAGGGGCCAGGTGCTGCCGTTTGGCCCTCTTGCAAGGCGGCATCCCAGTGGGCACCTCTGTATTTGACGCTGCAGGTGTTGTCGGTTTGCCAAAGTTGAACCTGCACAATTGCACCTATGTCCATGTTGACATCTGGGTTGGCCTGCGCCAGATTGGCTGCGGGTTGCATCTTTTTGTAGCGTTGCCAAACCAGCACTGATCCACCACCTACCACGGCAGCGCAAACCCACTGCCAAGGTGGCGATAGCCCGGCGTGAGCCGAAACTGCGGCGGCCACCATTCCTAACGAAAGCATCAGCAGATAAAAAGTGCCCGTGATCAGTTCAACGGCAATCAAGCCACCTGCAGCCAGCCACCAAAGTGTTGAATCGGCCATATTTACTGTTACTGTGTTGTGATCGCGACATTTTCAGGCGAAACACCGCGGGTAACGGTGAACTTGCGGGATTAGTCCTTACACTTCGCGCCTATTTCCTTTATTTTCCGTGAGTCGCTGGAGTTCGCCATGAAATTTCGCTTTCCCATTGTCATCATTGACGAAGATTTCCGATCGGAAAACACATCGGGATTGGGTATTCGTGCATTGGCACAAGCCATTGAATCTGAGGGGCTGGAAGTGCTCGGGGTCACCAGCTATGGTGACCTGAGCCAGTTCGCTCAGAAGCAAAGTCGTGCCAGTTCCTTCATTTTGTCGATTGATGATGAAGAATTTACACCTGGGCCGGATCTGGACCCTGCCGTGCTGAATTTGCGCCATTTCATTGAGGAAGTTCGGCGGAAAAATCTGGATGTGCCGATTTATGTTTATGGCGAAACAAAAACCAGTCGGCATCTCCCCAACGACATCTTGCGCGAACTGCATGGGTTCATTCACATGTTTGAGGACACGCCGGAGTTTGTGGCGCGTCACATCATCCGCGAAGCCAAAAGTTACCTTGAAGGTGTGCAACCACCGTTTTTCAAAGCATTGCTTGATTATGCTGAAGATGGTTCCTACTCATGGCACTGTCCAGGTCATTCAGGTGGCGTGGCATTTTTGAAGAGTCCAGTGGGGCAGATGTACCACCAGTTTTATGGCGAAAACATGCTGCGAGCTGACGTATGCAATGCGGTTGAGGAGTTGGGCCAGTTGCTGGACCATGATGGAGCCATTGGCAAGAGCGAACGCAACGCCGCTCGCATTTTCAATGCAGACCATTGTTTCTTTGTCACCAATGGCACCAGCACCAGCAACAAGATGGTCTGGCATCACACAGTAGCACCCAACGACGTGGTGGTTGTGGACCGC
>CAIOAQ010000197.1 GCA_903856025.1 uncultured beta proteobacterium | reverse complement strand
TGCATGAAAATCGCATTCGGCATGACAGGGATTTTTCATACCTGCTGCAAGATATTTCGCAAATCCAACAGTTGCGCAAGTCAAATGTGATTTCACTGAATGAAGCAGTCAGGCGCAAGGAGCGTGAGACGCAAGAAAAGCGCCTGGCGACACGCGAGTACAAGGGTGATACACCCGAAAAACGAGTGACGGGCAGTACGGATCAGGACGATGGCCTACAAGCTAATGAACGCAATTTAATCAAAGATCTTGCCGCTGAAAAGTCAAAAAAATCAGCCAAGGATGTCTTGCTGGCCGAAGCGGTCAGCATCCTTGGTGATGAAGTGGCGCTGCAAAAGAATAATTTCAAAGTGGCCACATCAACAGCCCCTACGACAGTCACAGAACCTGGGGCAAGGGCTCAGCGGCGATAGGATTTGGTTGCAAGCGCGTATTGTGATTTTGTTGAACGCTCGAAAATTGACTGCGAATGCGAAGGTCAGCTTACTAATTTCGTGCATCAAGTTTAATGACCGCTTGCTCAACCCCAATCTGACCGGATTGGGCACGATGCATGTCGCCACAGCACGCTGCTGACCTGCCCCAGAAATCACACAACAGGCCTGCCCGGAAGCTGCCTGTGGTGGATGACTCTTAACGCGGCAAACCGGATTTTCATGCCCTGCTGAAAGGGTCATCAGGCCGCCTTCAAGTACTTGTCAATGTGCATTGATGAATAGGGGCAAAGTACGCCACCGCTTTCCGTACGTTCCAGCAAACCCAGCTCTGCAAGAATAACCACGTTTTCATGCACGCGCTTGACATCGCGTCCCACTGCACGAGCGAGTTCATGTACCGATAATTCATCTTCGCCGTGGGCAGTGCGAACGATTTTCCAGCGTTTTTCAGAAAGTTGACCAAAGAAATGCCCAGGACTTTCGAAGTTGAGCACCTCGCCCTGGTCGTTGTCCGCTTGGGCCGTTTTGATCATGGTGCGCAGAGCGCCCGTCCATGCAGGCTGCAAGGTAATGGTTAGATAGCGCTCTGTCATGGTGCTCTCCTGACCGCAACCGCAGCAATAAAGTCTTCAATCAATTGTTTCACGCCCGTGAAGGAGTAAGGCGCTTCCACGCCGTCCACCACGAATACCGCACTGTACTTGTAGCTTATTCATTGTCAGCAGATGAGAGCCACCGGGCAGAAGGGATGTTGAATCCAACTTCCAGTTGTGGACCAAGCTTGGCGGCTGTTGCCATGGTCGGCCCTGTGTTGCATATAGCCGGGAAAATGTGAGAAGGGTGGTTGCAGCAAAGTTTGGTGCCTTGCTCAATAATCTGTCGCCCGGCCAACGCCGCGAGCCGGTTTTTTCAAAATACCTCAGGAGATTCACCATGACCCCGTTGTACGCCAAACTGCTTTCCGTTGCCGCCTGCGCCACTGCCTTGGGCGCAGGCCTCGCCGCCGTGCCCGCATCCGCACAAACAGGTTCCTTCACCCTTTCCAGTCCTGACCTGGTCTCTGCCAGTTTTGCCGACAAATTTGTCCTGAACGGCTTTGGTTGCAAGGGCGGCAACGTGTCGCCCGCGCTGGAATGGAAAAACGTGCCGGTGGGGACCCAGTCGCTTTCGCTGCAAATCCACGATCCTGATGCACCCACCGGCGCAGGATTCTGGCACTGGACGGTGTACAACCTGCCAGCTGCCAGCACCGGGTTGCCCCAAGGCGCGGGCAACTCGCCAGCCACCCTGCCCGCACCGGCCTATGGTGGCGCGACAGACTTTCTGGACACCGGTGCCACCGGTGTCAACGGCAACTACGGAGGCCCATGCCCACCGGTGGGTGACAAACCGCACCACTATGTGTTCACGCTGTATGCGCTGGCGGTCGATGATGTCCAACAAGCTGGTGGCATCCCCAAGACCGGCACCGCATCGCTCTACGCCTTTGTGCTGAACAAAGGCCTGGGGGCCAAGCTGCTGGGCAAGGCCAGTTTTACCGCCACCTACGGTCGCTGAGCTTTCTGCCGATGCTTGCCCAGGAAATCATCCGCGTCAAACGCGACGGCCACACCCTGGCACGCTGCCACATTGACCACTTTGTCGCCGGTCTGGTCGATGGCTCCTGGAGCGAAGGCCAGGCCGCAGCGCTGGCCATGGCCATGTTTCTCAAGGGCATGAGCCGTGATGAAACCGTGGTATTGACGCAGGCCATGACCCATTCGGGTTTGGTGATGGACTGGTCCACCGCCCGGCTGGATGGCCCGATTCTGGACAAACATTCCACAGGCGGCGTCGGCGACAAGGTGAGCCTGATGCTTGCGCCCCTCGTGGCGGCGTGTGGTGGTGTGGTGCCCATGATTTCTGGTCGCGGCCTGGGCCACACCGGCGGCACGCTCGACAAGCTGGGAAGTATTGCAGGCTACAACTGCACGCCGGACGTGGCTGCGCTGCACCACGCGTTGCACACTGCAGGCTGCGCCATCATCGGTCAGACGGCTGAGCTGGCGCCGGCCGACCGCAGGCTCTACGCCATTCGCGATGTGACCGCCACAGTCGAATCGGTGCCCCTGATCACCGCCAGCATCCTGTCCAAAAAACTTGCCGCCGGGCTGCAAGGCCTGGTGATGGATGTGAAGGTGGGCAACGGCGCGTTTGCAGATTCGCTGGAGATGGCGGCCACCCTGGCCGAATCGTTGGTGCAAGTGGCCCACGGTGCGGGCTTGCCCACCCGCGCTTGGCTGACGGACATGAACCAGGTGCTGGGCAGCAGCTGCGGTAACGCGTTGGAGGTATTGGAAGCGGTGACCTTCTTGAAAGGTGAAAACGGGGATGCTCGCCTGCGTGAAGTCACCCTGCGCCTGAGCGCCGAGCTGCTGGTGATGGGCGGTCTGGCGCAGGATGATGCAGAGGCGCTACAAAAAGTAGAACATGCTTTGTCCAGTGGACGGGGGCTGGAGCAGTTTTCTCGTATGGTATTCGCCCTGGGTGGCCCGGTGGACTTTGTCGATCAGCCCCAACGTTATCTGCCGACAGCGCCGGTTCAATTGACGGTGCAAGCAAAGCGCAGCGGTTTTGTGAGCGGCATGGCCACGCGTGACGTTGGCCTGGCGGTGGTGGAACTGGGTGGTGGCAGGCGCAAAGCCACTGACATGGTGGACCCGCGCGTGGGCTTCACGCAGTTTGCGCAGGTCGGTCAAGCGGTGCAGGCAGGTGACGTACTGGCAGTGGTGCATGCCGCTGATGCTGCTGCGGCCGAGCGCGCGCGTCAGGCTTTGTTGGGGTTGGTTCAGGTCAGCGACCAAGTGCCTGTGTGGTCACCGGTCCTGGTTCGCAGGGTCATAGCGTAAAACATCCTGCAGTCCGGCCAAAAGAACATACATGCTCATGTTCTGAGTGCTCAATGCGGCAGTGTCTAACCCCCAAGTGGTGGCTCAGACGCCTTTGCAAGCGAATTGAGGGCGGTTGAAATCCGACTGGCAGCATCGTCGTAGGCACTGACCAGCTCTGGCACCAAGGGTGCGCAAATATCCAACTGACCCGCGCGGGCGGATGTTTCAACTTCTTCGCATAATTCCCCCAATGCCAGTGCACCCACTGAGCGTGCCGCTGATTTGAGGGTGTGCGCGGTGTTTCCAAGTTGGGCCAGGTCTCTCGTCTTGGCCGCAGCCTGTAGCGTGGCGACCTGAGCGTTTGCATTGACCAGAAACTTGGTCAGCAGGCGTTTGTGCATTCCAGGATTGTCACCTACCAGTTCACCCAGGGTATTCGGGTTCCATATATCAAAAGTGGCTATATCCCTTTCATGTTCTTTGATTACTGCTACGGTATCAGGAGCAATTGAGCGGCCTTCAGGTACCACCATCCACTTGGATAGCATGGCGCTGAGTTCGCTGAGTCGCAGCGGTTTACTCAAAAAATCATCCATACCTTGCGCGCGGCAGCGATCGGATTCTCCGCTCATGGCATTGGCGGTGATGGCGATGATGGGCAGTCTGGTGCCAACCGGTTCCTCGTCCCGGATGGCGTGTGTCAACTCAAAGCCATCCATGTGCGGCATGTGGCAGTCGGTCAGCAACAGCGCGTAGCGTTTGGGCCCATATTTGCGCCATCTGTCCAGGGCCAAGACACCATCTTCGGTCACTTCAGCGGCGTAGCCGAGCAAACGCAATTGCTCGCGCAGGACATCGCGGTTGGTCTCGTTGTCTTCGGCCAGCAGGATCAATTGCCCATCGGCGGCGGCTTGCGCGACGCTGGGGGCGGCACCTCTGGACTTAATGCGGCGCTCTGGCGTGGGCAACGGGATCAATTCGGTCGGTGTCGGGATCAGGGGCAACTCCAGAGTGAACTCAGAGCCCACACCCTGACGACTGTGCACCGTGATCTTGCCGCCCATCAGTGCGGCGAGGCGCTGGCTGATGGACAGCCCCAGACCAGTTCCGCCAAATTCTCGCGAGGTGCTGGCATCTGCCTGGGTGAAAGCCTTGAACAGGCGTGCGATCAACTCGGCACTCATGCCGATGCCGTTGTCGGCCACCGTCAGCTGCATACCCGGTTGACCGTCGGTGAGCGTGATCACAGAGACGTGCAAGCTCACCTGCCCTGGATGTTCGGGGGTGTTGTGTGTGAACTTGATCGCGTTGCCCAGCAAATTCAAAAGCACCTGGCGCAAGCGCGTCGGGTCAACCATCACCCAAAGCGGTATTGGTGGGTCAAGCTTCAGCGCCAAGTTCATGGACTTCGCTGCCGCAGTGGGGGTCAGCAGCTGAACCACCTCCTGTACCAATTGGGGCAGGTTGGTGGGAAGAGATTCGATGGCCAATTTATCCGCCTCGATCTTGGAGTAGTCCAAAATGTCGTTCAGGATGGCCAGCAGGCTGAGCGAGGAAGCATAAACAGTGTCGAGCATGCGTTTTTGCTCGGGCTGGAGTTGGGTTTGTTGCAGCACATCGACCATACCCAGCACGCCGTTCATGGGGGTGCGGATTTCATGGCTCATGTTGGCCAGAAACTCTGATTTTGCTTGGTTGGCGGCGTCCGCCGCTTGCTGTGCGACCAGCAATTCCTGCGTGCGTTCATGCACCAGTACTTCAAGGTTTTCGCGGTATTGGGACAGCTCCTTGTCGATGGATTTACGTCGTGTGATGTCGGTGCCAATGGTCACCAAATGAGGGCGACCAGACAAATGGATGACCCGGCTTCGCACGTGTACGTCAACAAGCTGACCATTTTTGTGTCTGTACAGTGTTTCAAAGTCACCAAAGCCTTGACTGATCATGAGCGACATACGCTTGGCAACTGCCGAGTCATCAGCGAGCTCAGCGCTCATATCTTTGAGCGTCAGCAATGCAAATTCTTCCCGGCTGTAGCCCAATGTAGCGCAAGCCAAGTCATTGAACTCCACTAAACGCTGGGTCGACAGGTCCATCAAGGTGATGGCTTCGCTGGCGTGGGTCACAATGCTTCGGAAGAGTTCCTCGCGTTCGGCCAGTTTTGCCTGTGATTGTTCAAGTTTTCTGGTCAGAGCGTGGGAGCTATCGAGTCCCATGCGGGCGGCGAATTCACTCTCACGCAAGCTCACCTCAAGCTGCTTGCGCTCAGTGATGTCCTGAATGGTGCCTCGCATGGAAAGTGGCTTGCGGTTTATGTCAAAAAGGACCTCGCCCATACCGGACACCCAACACAGTTGCCCATCCGAAGGGCGGATGATTTTGTAGTCGTGGTGGAAATGCCCATCGCTATGGATTGACTGGTAGAGGTAGTCCATCATTTCCTGGCGATGCTCGGGTGCAATCAATTCATTCCAGCTTTGAATTGTTTTTTCATAATCGTCATCAATCCCAAAAATACCGTTCAGGATGGGTGAACTTTGCCAAGTGCCAGTTTGGATATTGAGGGTGTAGCTGCCCACGCCGGCAATGCGTTGGGCTTCTTGGAGCGCTTCAGAACTTTGCCGCAGGGCGTGCTCAGTCTGGCTGCGCAGCGCGTCACGTTCTTGTGCATCAGCTTGTGCCAATGCATCTAGCGCGGCGGATTCATGTCGACGTAGCAAATGCAGGCTTGTCGCGATGAGCAACGCCAGCAAAGTGCCCAGTATGCTCCCCACGGTAGCGACCAGCTTTGGTCTTTGTTTAATTGTTTCATCACCAAATTCCGGCTTGGCGTAGGCGTGCAGTGTCCAGGTTTGCCCACCAAATTTCAGTGCCAACACCTGGCTCAAGTTCTGGGTGTCTTCGTGAATTTCCAAACCAGACGCATCGGAGTCAAACAACAACGTCTCCCGGCTGGCCTCGGCGCCTTCAAACACCTCGATGTCGAGGGCGAGGTCTTCTGATTTCAAGACGCTGCCGATTAAATCGGCAGCGTGAAACGGCGCGTCGATCCAGCCAATCAAATGCGCACGACGTTGCTCGGGAGTTTTCCATTGTTCTCCACCTTGGTAAATGGGAAGTTCCATGACAAACGCTGGCTCAGGGCTAGCTTCGTCTTGCTTAAGCGTCACCTTGCTCGACATCATCAACTCACCGCTGTCCCGCGTCTGTGTGCTGAGCAACTGGGCGCCCGGTATGGTGCTGATGTCCAACCCCAGGGACTTGAGGTTGTTGCCCTCCAAAGGCTCAACATACGTAATGGGTGTGTGAGATGGATCGCCTGCAAGCGGTTTGACAAAGCGAATAGCGGTAAATCCCGAGCCACCTTTTTCCAGTTCCAGTGAGCGATAAAAAGTTTGAAAACTTTGCTGGGTCACTCCGCTTGAAGTATGAAAAAAAGCTGCAAAACTTCGCAGCATGGCCGCATTGGCAAGCAACTGGCTGTTCAGGCGCACCTTGATGTCTGTGACCTGTCTGTAGAAATTATTTTGCAGATTCAATGCGGAATCGTCGCTGGCTTGATGCCACAACACGGCCGTGATGGACATGGAGATGCACCACACAAGCAGTGCCAGACGAATCGGATTCCACACACTTAAACCGCGATCTCTTTGCTGTGCAGCAGCACCTGCCGCGGGGTGCCAAGTGAGGTGAGGAACTTTCATGATGATCTTCACGATGTTGGTGAATCCAATGCACGCGAGTGCGCCTCAAGGGCCACCTGCGAACGCTCGAAATCTTACGCAGTTCGTCGACCGAGACACGGTTTGTAGCCGCGTCGCCACCCCTTGCGACTTGGCATCGGCGTGGACTCGGCCATTATGACGGGACAAAACTGATACAGACTAGTGATGGCAACGGATTCAAGGCACTTTAGCGCGGATACGCCACTGGGCTTGGCGAGCCGGCAGGATTGGCTGCTGGCGCTGGCAGCCTTCACTCAATCTATGACTCTGACCGGGTGACAGGTTGCAAAGGGTTCAGGTCAGAAGCGTGATCAAGGCCGCCAGGGCTGCAGTCTCTGATCGCAACACACGTGGCCCCAAGGTGGCGGATCTGAAGCCTTTGGCGATGGCGACATCTTCTTCTGCCGCACTGAGTCCCCCTTCCGGTCCGGACAAAAAGGTAAGGGTGGGGTGGGCAGCGGCGGCATCACGCACTCCCAACGATGGACTGCGTAGCGACAGCAGCAGCGCGCCGGAATCCAAAGCACCTGCATCGCGAGCGGCAAGCCATTGCGTCAGGGTCATCACCTCGTGCACCAACGGTACCCGGTTGCCGCCGCACTGTTCACACGCGGCCTCGGCCACACTTTGCCAATGGACTTGTTTTTTGCTGGCGCGCTCACCCGACAGGCGCAGCACGCTGCGCTCGGTCATCAGGGGCTGGATGCTGGCCACGCCCAATTCGGCGGCCTTTTCGACCAGCCAATCCATGCGTTCGTTGGCGGGCATGCCCACTGCCAAATGGACGGCACGCGCGGGTTCGCGTTGTGTGGCCGCCCATGCGCCTACCTCCACTTGCACACTGCTGCGCCCCATGTGGGTGACGGTTGCAGAGAATTCACCATACTGGCCGCCAGCATCTGCCTGTCCGTTGAACAGGGTGATGTCCATGCCAGGTTGCAAACGCAACACCTGTACGTGGCGAGCCGCGCCGTCGGGTAAGTTCAGCAGCGTGCCGGTGGTCAGTGGTGTCGGGCAATAAAAACGCGGCATGGTGGAATTCTATGAAATCTTGTGGGTCAGACGCACTTTGCGTAGCAAACGTGCTCTGACCCCAACTGATGATGACTATGCTATCTAATAAATAGCTGTGTATGCAAGTATCGTAAGGGGTAGAGCTTTATTTTTCTTATTGTCTGCCAAAACCGAAGATGTCAGGCTCCGCAATACCTTCGAGCTTGTCGACCAGTCGCAGCAGGGGTTTGAGCTCGCGGTAGCGAGCGCAGGTGGTGCGGATGTAGGTGATGAAGCGCGGTGTGTCCGCCAGGTACTGCGGTTTGCCGTCGCGCAGGGTCAACCTAGCAAAAATACCGGCCACTTTCAGGTGGCGTTGCAGACCCATCCACTCCACCGCACGGTAAAACTCGCCGAAATCCGTGCCCACCGGCAGACCGGCCTTGCGCGCCTTTTCCCAATAACGGATGGTCACGTCCAGGCAAAAGTCTTCGTCCCAGCTCAAAAACGCATCGCGCATCAGACTGGCAATGTCGTAGGTGATGGGGCCGTACACCGCGTCCTGAAAGTCCAGCACGCCCAACCGATCTCCGACCATCAAGTTCCGGGGCATGAAGTCACGGTGCACAAACACGTTGGGCTGCGACAGGTTGGCCGCGATGATCTGCTTGAAGCTGTTGTCCAGTGTGAAGCGCATGGCGTCATCGATTTGCACGCCTTTGTGCTGGGTGATGTACCACTCGGGAAACAGCGCCAGTTCCCGGAGCAGCAGGGCTTCGTCATAGGGCGGCAGCACATCGGGTTTGGAGCTGAGTTGCCAGGCAATCAGCGCGTCGACCGCCTGCAGGTACAGGGGCAGGTTGGCTTGCGGGTCGTCGCGGTTGATGACTTGCATCATGGTCTGTGCGCCCAGGTCGGTCAGCAGCATGAAGCCTTGGGGCTCGTCCCAGGCCAGCACCTGGGGCGCGTGAATGCCGGCGGCCTGCATCAGGGAGGCGATCTTGACAAAGGGCTGGCAGTTTTCCTTGTCGGGCGGTGCGTCCATGATGATGAATGAATCAGGCATCTTCCCCTCGTCAAATGGTGCTTTGCAGCTATCAATTCTGAAGTACCGACGAAAACTGGCATCGGCACTGGCCAGGCGCAGACTGCTGTTGTCAAGGGCATGGCTGGCCGCAACCTGCGTCAGCCATTGGTGGAATTGCGCCGCACGACTGGCATCGTTCCAGACAATGGCGGCGTGGGAGGGGTCTTGGGTGTGTGGGGCTTGGCTCATGGATAATGCATTCTACAAACGCCAACTGCCATCCAAAGCCTCCTTCATGCCTGACACCGTTCTCTCGATGCCCTTGTTCGATGCGCATGGCTAAATCGTTTTTCACTCAAAGACACCCTTGGTGCTGCCCATCGCCTGGCCGTGTGGCGTGGGTGTCGGTCTACCTGCTGGCTGCCGGGCTGCCACTGGTGCAGGCTCAGGTGCTGGTGGTTGAACCCCTTTTGCTTCAGCCCAGTCCTTTGTTGCAAGAGCAAATCAACCCGCTGGTACGTCGGGAGATGCCTGCCTTTGTATCAGGGCAGCACATTTTTGGTCGCACGGATCTGGAAACTGTGGTGGAGGGCGATGCCATGCTGCGCAAAGGCGACATGGTGATCAAGGCCGACCGCATGGAGTACCAGCAAGCCACCGACCTGGCCAAAGCCAGTGGCGGCGTGCGTATCAATCGCGCGGGCAATGTGTACGAAGGTCCGCTGCTTGAGCTGCACCTGGATGCATTTGAGGGATTTTTTAATAATCCAAGCTACCATTTTTTGCGAAACGATGCGCATGGCGAGGCAGATCGGTTGGATTTTCTGGATGAGGATCGTGCGATCATCCACAACGCCACCTTCACCACCTGCAAGCGTGTGCCTGGGCCGAACTGGTTGCCGGACTGGATTCTGAAGGCGACCACCATCAGCATCGACAACGCAGAAGATGTGGGCACCGCCAAGGGTGCGTTGTTGAGCTTTAAAGGTCTGCCGCTGCTGCCGGTGCCCTACCTCAGTTTCCCGCTCAATGACCAGCGCAAATCCGGCGTGTTACCGCCCACGATCGGGGTGGATACAGTCAATGGCACCGAGTTGTCCGTGCCCTATTATTGGAACATAGCGCCCAACCGTGACGCCACGTTAACGCCCACGGTGATGAGCAAGCGCGGTGTCAATCTGGGTAGCGAATTCAGGTACCTTGAGGCTGATTATTCGGGCGCGGCAAACGTCAGCTGGATGCCATCAGACCAATTGCGCAACAGCAACCGCTGGGGACTGAACCTGAACCATCAGGCACTGCTTCCGAGCGCCTGGACCGATTCGGGTGCCGGACTGAATGTGAGTCTAAACCGTGTCAGCGACGACAACTACTGGCGCGACTTCACACGTTCAGGCACCTCTTTGACGCAGCGTTTGCTGGCCAACGATGCCACGCTGAACTGGACCAGCGGGGCCTTCACCAGCACGGTGCGCACCCTCAAATGGCAGACCTTGCAGGACGTCACAGCACCCATCGTGCCACCGTATGACCGGCTGCCTCAGGTGGCTACCCGCTATGCGGTTGCGGACCTGGGTGGGATGGATGTGGCAGTGAATGCGGATTACACCCGCTTTGAAGCCGACGGCAATCTCACACACCAGCCCAACGCACAGCGTCTGTTTTCGCAATTGCAAGTGGGTAAAACCTGGCAGGGCGCTGCTGGTTACATTCGGCCAAAATTTCAGCTTCACGCGACACAGTATGAGTTTGATGCCGCGTTGAGTGATGGTGCGATGAGTGCCAACCGGCTGGTGCCCACCTTCAGTCTGGATGCCGGGATGGTGTTTGAGCGCGACGCCAAGCTTTTCGGACGTTCTCTGAATCAGACCCTTGAGCCGCGGGTGTTTTATGTCAACACGCCGTACCGTGACCAGAGCAGTTTGCCCAACTACGATTCAGGGGCCTATGACTTCAATTTTGCGACCATCTACCAGGAGAACGCGTTTGTAGGTAACGACCGCATTTCAGACAGCGACCTGCTGACACTGGGGGTCACCTCACGTTTTCTGGATGCGGACACGGGGGCAGAGATGGCGCGTGTCGGCATGGCGCAGCGCCTGCGGTTTCGCGACCAAAATGTCACCCTGCCGGGTATCGCACCCGCACAAGACCACATCAGTGATTTGTTGTTGGGAGGCTCGATCAACTGGGACGCGCGTTGGCGAGTTGACGGTATGGTCCAGTTCAATCCTGAAACCCAGCAATCGGTGCGTTCCACCTTTGGGACCAGTTACAACCCTGGCAGCTATCGCACGGTTTCAGTGGCGTACCGCTTTCAACGCGATGTCAGCGAGCAGATCGATGTGGGCTGGCAGTGGCCTATCAATGATTTGTGGGGTGAACGCGGGATGAACCTCGGATCTGGCCAGGGTCAGGGAGCAGGCCGTTGGTACAGCGTGGGCCGCATCAACTACAGCATGAACGAGCGCAAGTTGGTAGATTCCGTGCTCGGTTTGGAATACGATGCGGGCTGCTGGCTGGGCCGTATCGTGTTGGAACGCCTGCAAACAAGTACCAGCACAGCCACACAACGCCTGATGTTTCAGCTGGAGTTCGTGGGTTTTTCCCGTCTAGGTGTAAACCCGCTCCAGTCGCTCAAGGCTAACATCCCCGGTTATCAGATTTTGCGTGAGCCCATGGCCGCGCCAAGTCGTTTCAGCAACTACGATTGAACAGACATGACGGATCGCCTTAAACATTTGACCCTCGGCTTATTGGCATTGACTTTGAGCGGGTCGCTGTCAGCTCAAGGCCTGCGATTGCCATCGGCGTCTGCTCCTGATGCCAGTGCGGCAACCAAAGCGAATGTGGCCACACCTTCCGATTTCATTGTGGCGGTGGTGAATTCAGAGCCCATTACCAACGCCGAAGTTCAACGTGAAGTTTTGCGGGTTCGCGCCCAGCTGGCGCAGCAGCAGCGCCCTCAGCCAGACGCGCATCTGGTGAACCAGGAGGTGCTTGAAAATTTGATCAGTATCAAGGCTCAGTTGCAATCTGCACGCGAAAGCGGGATGCACATTGAAGATTCAGCCATTGATCAGGCCGAGCAAAACATCGCCCAGCAAAATCAGTTTGATGTGGCCGAGCTTCGTCGCAGGGTGGCGGGTGATGGTGTCTCGGTGAGCCAGTTCAGAGCCGAGTTGCAGGATCAGCTCATGCTGCAGCGCTTGCGTGAACGCGAGGTTGACGGCCGAGTTCGGGTCAGTGACCTGGAAATTGACCAGTATGTGCTGGAGAAAAAAGCCAATCAGAACCCCAGCACCACACAAATCAACTTGGCGCAAATTCTGGTGTCTGTGCCAGAAGCGGCGACACCAACGCAAGTTGAAGCATTGCGTAAACGCGCAGAACGTGCCCACGAGCGGGCCAAGGCGGGTGAGGATTTTGCTGCCTTGGTGCGCGAGTTCACTGACGTGACCGACCCGGCCAACGGGGGGCAAATGGGTCTGCGCGAGGCGAGTCGTTATCCGGTGCTGTTTGTCGACGCCACCCAAGCGCTGGGGGCAGGGGAAGTCTCAGCCTTGGTTCGCTCTCCGGCAGGGTTTCATGTGCTCAAGGTGGTTGAGAAATCCAGTGCCGGGCTGCCAGTGGCCGCGGTAACTCAAAGTCATGCCCGGCATATTTTGGTGCTTCCAAGTGCCAAAATCAGTGAAGCCGATGCGCATAAGAAGCTGTTGGATTTTAAAAAGCAAGTGCTTGCAGGTACGGCAGATTTTGCTGTTTTGGCACGCGACAACTCACAAGACGGTAGCGCCGCGCAGGGGGGGGATTTGGGTTGGGCGAACCCGGGCATGTTTGTGCCCGAATTCGAGGCGGCAATGAATCGTCTTGCGCCGGGTGAAGTCAGCGACCCTTTGACTTCACGTTTTGGTGTGCACTTGATTCAGCTTCTTGAGCGCCGCAAAGTCAGTTTGAGCGCAGAGCAACAACGTGAGTCGATCCGCAACCTGCTGCGCGAACAAAAAATTGAAGAAGCCTACAAGACCTGGATGGCCGACCTGCGTGGTCGTGCTTATGTTGAGCTGCGCGAGCCGCCCCAATAAGGACGGCTGGTTTTTGTGAAACACATTCCGCGAAAACGATTTGGCCAGCATTTCCTGACTGACGGTGCCATCATAGAGGGCATCGTCGAAGCCATTGCACCTCAGGCGGGCGATGCAATGGTCGAAATTGGCCCTGGGCTGGCTGCCCTGACGCAGCCGTTGGTGGAGCGTTTGGGGGCTTTGACGGTGATCGAGCTGGACCGTGATCTGGCGCAGCGTCTTCGTGCCCACAAGCAGCTCAACGTCATAGAGTCTGATGTATTAAAAGTGGACTTCGCCCAGGTATTTCAAAGGCTGGGTGCTATTAAATTAAGAGTTGTTGGCAATTTGCCGTACAACATATCGACACCCATCCTGTTCCATTTATTGGACCATGTAGATGTCATCCAAGACCAGCACTTCATGCTTCAAAAGGAAGTGATCGACCGCATGGTGGCTAAGCCTTGCACGGCGGCCTATGGTCGTTTGAGCGTGATGCTGCAATGGCGCTATGCCTTGGAAAATGTGCTGTTTGTGCCGCCTGAGAGCTTTGATCCACCACCACGGGTGGACAGCGCTGTGGTGCGGATGGTGCCGCGTACGGACGCCCCGGCGTTGGATGTGCGTGCTTTAAGTGAATTGGTGCAAGTGGCCTTTAGCCAGCGGCGTAAGCTGCTGCGTCACACGCTGGGTGTCTGGCTTCAGGCCAAAAACTTTGCAGGGCAATTCAATATACAGCGCCGTGCTGAAGAAGTGCCGGTGCATGAATATCTTGCGCTGGCGCAATCCGTTGCCAGCAGTTGAAACAAAAAAGCCCGGGAGGGTAAAACCGTCTCGGGCTTGAGTAAACGCCTTGTGCTGAGTCAGGTCATGCTGCGGTCCAATAACCTGCATTGAACGGGCTGCTCATGCGCAACGCTTGCGGAGAAATGTCCAGCAATTTGTCGGTAGGCATTTTTTCACCGTTTTCAGTCAGCAGTTCAATGTTGCCGGTGCCCAGATGTGCCGAAGGATGTGCCGGGTCTGTGACTCCGTTCTGTGCTGAACGGGCTACAGAGAACGAGTAGAAACAGCGGAAAGGCACTTTGCGATCGCCCCAATAATCCACCGTGTCCCGGAAAATATCCAGTAACTGTTCACGAGCTTCCTTGTCGAACTTGGCATTGGCCGGAATGTGCTCCAACACAGCGATGAAGCCGGTCTGGGGACCAGATTTATGCACCGGGTCGGTCAGGCTGTCGTACAGGGAATCAAAATTCTTGCCAACAGACACCGAGAGCATGAATTGCTGACCAATCAAATCCACCACATCCTGCTTGCTTTGCGCGGTGGCCAGGTTCGCATACAAAAAATGATGGCTTAAACCTTGGGCAGCTTCTTGCAAATCAGCCACACGAAAAGCCCGGATGGATTGCACAATGTTGGTGCGAACACCACGCAACGGCAATTCCGATGCGTTGGCGGCCGTGGCGATGGTAGGTAGAACAAGTGACATATTTTCCTTCTTGATTGCCTGAAGCAAACCTCAATTTTTACGGCACGATCTTGCGAAAACTCGCATAGTGATCAGCGGTGTAGTAACAGACATCCGGTGTAACGCGCTCACCGCCACAGACGATTCGCTTGACACCTCGATGGTTCAGACCTGGGGTCTCAACCGTGTATTCCAGGTAATACCCCCGTTTTTTTGCAGGCAACATACGTTCACGGTTGCCAAAAATCACACCATCTTTTTCAGAGGTGAAAGGCCCGCCTTGATGAACCAAGGTATAAGTTCGAATCCCCTGCTTAGGCAACTCTGCGACCCGGACCGTGCCTGACGCACCGCTTGGAGCGTCAGTTCTGGCAAAGGCAACACACACCGAAGCAGCGGTTGCCGCACACAGACAAGTAAGTACCAATCTGACGGTGTTGAATCTGAACATGTGACCACTGTTGACTGCAAAACAACGGGTAAACCCGAATATTTAAGGGTGCTAGTGTCGGTGATTCCCACGAAAAAAGCAAGCCATTGCCCAATAATTAGGCAAGGCTTGCGTAAGGATAAGGCTGCTAAGTGTGCGCTAACTTAGCGTTTAACTCTTATCTTGTGGCGTTGGCATCGGCCACAGTGAGTGCAGTCATGTTCACAATTCGTCGGACGGTGGTGCTGGCGGTCAGGATATGCACTGGTTTCGCTGCGCCTAGCAAAACTGGCCCCACCGCGATATTGCCACCCGCTGCGGTTTTGAGCAGGTTGTAGGCAATGTTGGCGGAGTCGATATTGGGTAACACCAGCAAGTTGGCATCGCCGTACAAGGTGCTGTTGGGCATCAGGTTATTGCGCATCGCGCCGTCCAACGCAACATCGCCATGCATTTCACCGTCCACCTCAAGCCAAGGCGCTTGTTCACGCAGCAGCGCAAGTGTGTCGCGCATCTTGACGGCACTGGGTTGGTTGCTGCTGCCGAAGTTGGAATGGCTAAGCAGGGCCGCTTTGGGTGGAATGCCAAAACGTCGCATTTCTTTCGCGGCCAAGACGGTGATCTCGGCCAACTGAGCAGCGGTCGGATCATAGTTAACGTGGGTATCGACCAGGAAAACCTGGCGCCCCGGCAGCATCAGCCCGTTCATGCACGCGTAGGTACTGACCCCTTCGCGCATGCCCACCACCTGGTCAAGATACTGCAGGTGCATCAAGGTTGAACCCCAGGTGCCGCAAATCAAGCCGTCGACATAGCCCTTGTGCAGCAGCATGCCACCGATGAGGGTCAAGCGTCTGCGCATTTCAATTTTGGCTACTTGAACTGTGATGCCCTTGCGCTCGGTCATGCGATGGTAGGTTTGCCAGAAGTCGCGGTAACGGTCATCTTGCTCGACGTTGACGACTTCGTAGTCCACGCCTTGGCACAGGCGCAGACCAAATTCTTCAATGCGCTCGGCAATTACCTTGGGGCGGCCAATCAGGGTCGGCAGCGCCAAGCCTTCGTCCACCACAATTTGCGCAGCGCGTAAAACACGCTCTTCTTCACCTTCGGCAAACGCCACCCGTTTTTTGAGCGCTTTTTTGGCCGCGGTGAAGATGGGTTTCATGACGGTGCCAGAAGCGTAAACAAAGCTTTGCAGCTTTTCACGATAGGCATCCATGTCCAGAATAGGGCGTTGTGCCACGCCGCTGTCAAAGGCGGCCTGCGCCACTGCGGGGGCCACTTTTATCATCAGGCGTGGGTCAAACGGTTTGGGAATCAGGTACTCACGCCCGAAAGCCAGCGGCTCACCAGAGTAGGCCGCAGCAACCACTTCGCTCTGCTCAGCTTGCGCAAGTTCGGCAATGGCATACACCGCGGCCATTTCCATTTCGACCGTGATGGTGGTGGCACCGGAATCAAGTGCCCCTCGGAAGATGTACGGAAAGCACAGGATGTTATTGATTTGGTTTGGATAATCACTGCGGCCGGTGCCGATGATGGCATCGTCTCGCACCGTCTTGACTTCTTCAGGTGTGATTTCCGGCGTGGGATTGGCCAGCGCAAAAATGATTGGATTGGGGGCCATGCGTTTGACCATTTCTGCCTTGAGCACCCCGCCCGCTGCCAAACCCAAAAATCCATCGGCGTTGTCGATCACTTCGCCGAGCTTGCGTGCGGAGGTCTTCTGCGCGTAGATGCTCTTGTCGGGATCCATCAACTCGACCCGGCCTTCGTAGACCACGCCAGCCAGATCGGTGACCCAGACGTTTTCGCGCGGGACTCCCAGTTTGACCAACAGCCCCACACAAGCCAACGCAGCGGCGCCCGCGCCTGAGGTGACCAGCTTGACCTTGGTGATGTCTTTGCCGGCCACTTTGAGCCCGTTGATGATGGCTGCGCCCACCGTGATGGCGGTGCCGTGCTGGTCGTCATGGAAGACTGGAATCTTCATGCGTTCGCGCAGTTTGCGTTCGACATAGAAGCAATCTGGTGCCTTGATGTCTTCCAGGTTGATGCCACCAAAGGTGGGTTCCAGCGAGGCGATGATGTCCACCAGTTTGTCCAGGTCCTGCTTTTCGTCGATCTCGATGTCAAACACATCGATGCCTGCGAACTTCTTGAACAGTACCCCCTTGCCCTCCATCACCGGCTTACCCGCCAGCGGGCCAATGTCGCCCAGGCCAAGCACTGCCGTGCCGTTGGTGACCACCCCCACCAAGTTGCCACGGCTGGTGTACTTGTAGGCGTTGTTGGGGTCCTTGACGATTTCTTCGCACGGGATGGCCACGCCGGGTGAATATGCCAGGGCCAAATCATGTTGGTTGATCAACTGTTTGGTGGCGGCAATTGAAATCTTTCCGGGGGTTGGAAACTGGTGGTATTCAAGCGCGGCGCGACGCAACTCGGCATGTTTGTCTTCGGGGGATGCTGGCGCGTTTTGTGTCATGGTGTCTCCTGCTGGTAAGGGCTGACCCGCAAGTCAACGCCGGGTCTGAATTGTCGGAAATTGTAGACCCTGTGCAATGCACAACGTTGACACCGTTTGAGCGTGCACGTCCGAAGCAACCGCGGTCGGCGTCGTGTGGTTCAACGGATTGAAAGAGACAATGGTGTGATCCCAACCCTGAGCTCAGGCATCATGACGACTTCAAGTGCTCCCTTGTTTCCCCCCATCGAACCCTACCGCCAAGGTCACATGAAGGTGAGCGATTTGCATACGCTGTATTGGGAAGAATGTGGTAACCCGCAAGGTGTACCAGTGTTGTTTTTGCACGGTGGGCCGGGTGCCGGCTTGTCTGCGGTGCACCGCCAGTATTTTGATCCGGCATACTACCGCATTGTGTTGTTTGACCAGCGTGGTGCGGGCCAATCCACGCCCTTGGGAGAGTATCGGCAAAATACCACGCAACTGCTGATTGAGGACATTGAACAGATCCGTGAAATGATGGGCATCGAACAGTGGCTGGTGTTCGGCGGCTCATGGGGCTCCACCCTGTCGCTGGCTTACGGGCAGGCACATCCTCAGCGGTGCACGGGCTTCATTTTGCGTGGTATTTTCTTGTGCACCCCCGCTGAAATTGACTGGTTTCTAAACGGCATTCAATGGTTTTTTCCAAAAGAACATGCCCAGTTTATTGCCTGCATTTCGGAATCAGAACGCGGTGACTTGTTGAACGCGTTTGGGCGACGATTGTTTGGTCTGGACGGCACAAAAAGTTTGGAAGCGGCACGCGCCTGGGGGCGTTATGAGGGCAGTTGTCTGCATTTATTGCCTCATCCGCAGGTGGCTGACCAGTTTGGCTCGGACGCAGTGGCGATTGGTGTAGGGCGCCTGGAAGCCCACTATTTTCTAAATAACGGATTTTTCACAGACGATCAATTGATCAAGAATGTCACAAAAATTAGGCACTTGCCTGCGGTCATCATCCAGGGTCGATATGACGTGGTGTGCCCGACGCTGTCGGCTTGGCGCTTGCACGAAGCCTGGCCGCAAGCGAGTTTTCAGATGATTGAAGATGCAGGCCATTCCGCTTTGGAGCCTGGAATTTGCAATGCGCTGGTAGGTGCCACAGAAAAATTCAAACGCACCGGCCAACTTTGAACGGACGATCCTTACACCTGAGGCAGCAGAAAACGCCGCTCCCACGGTGTGATCTCGTTCAGGAAGCTCTGGTATTCAAGCTCCTTGACTGCGCAGTAACCCGTCACAAAAGCGTCGCCAAAGAGTGCCCTTGCGTTGGCACTGTTCTGCATGGTCAGCATCGCGCTTTCCATGCTTCGTGGCAAAGTTTGGGCATGGTCATAACCGTTGCCAACGACGGCCTCAGAGGGTGAAAGCTGATTCTGCAAACCTTGAAGCCCGGCAGCCAGCGAAGCAGCCAGCGTTAGATAGGGGTTGGCATCTGCGCCTGCCACACGGTTTTCAATTCGGCGCGCGGCGGCACCGCTGGACGGTACGCGTAAACCTGTGGTGCGGTTTTCATAACCCCACTGCAAGTTGGTCGGTGCCTGGGTGCCAGACACATAACGCCGGTAAGAGTTCACGTTCGGTGCAAACATCAGCATCAGCTCTGGGCCATAGGTCTGCAGACCGGCGATGAAGTTTCTGAATGCTTCGCTGTCTTTGCCGTCCGCCAGGCTGAACACGTTGTTGCCCTGCGTGTCCATCACACTGATGTGTACGTGCATGGAACTTCCAGGCCGACCGGCAAATGGCTTTGCCAAAAAGACCGCATTGAGCCCATGTTTGAGCGCAATTTCACGAGCCGCGTACTTGAATAAAAAAGCCTGATCTGCCACTTCAACGGCGTCACCATGCATCAGGTTGATTTCGTACTGGGTAGGACCCGCCTCGTGTATCCAGGTGTCCGTGCGGATCCCCAGGGTTTGGCATGCATCCCGAAATTCATCCCAAAACGGTGCCAGCTCGTTGAGCATGTTCAGGCTGAACGCGCTTTGGCCGACTTCGGTTCGCCCACCACGAACGGCAGGTGCCTGAAGGGGCTGGGCGGGGTCCGCGTTGGCGGTGGTCAAATAAAACTCGATCTCAGGCGCGACCACCGGTGTCAGACCAAGTTGCTCGTACTTGGCCAGTACTTTTTTCAGAACACTTCGTGGCGCAAACTGACAGAACTCGCCATTAAATTCCATGCAGTCGTGAATCGCCACCACGCGCGGTACGCTGGACCATGGTGCGAGCGACACGGTGCGGTAGTCGGGCAGCATCCGCACGTCGGGGTCGGAGTCCGGAAACACCGGGTTGTAAGAATATTCTCCTGTAACCGCCTGCATCGGAATGGCTTGGCAGATGCGCAATTCGGCACCAGCAAGAAAGCTGGCCGCCGGCATCAATTTACCGCGTGGATAGCCGGAAATGTCCGGGAAAATGCATTCCACGTCGCGGATGCCATGGGCATTAAAAAAAAGGCGCAAACCCTCTGCGGTAGCGGATGTTGGCCGTGAAATGGAACCGGGTTGTTGTGCTGGCATGAAACCATAGGGAAAAGGGAAGGTTCACGCAGTTTATGCCAGCCCCGGGTGTTGCATGGAGCCAGTTTTGATGTAACCGCTGGTCCCGGTGCTAAAGTCTCAACGTTCAAAAACTCCAAGGAGTGCGTGATGCGTAAGAAAGTGGTGTCTGCAGCGCAGGCCATTGCCATTTTGCGGGACGGCGACACCTTGTGTTGCTCAGGGTTTGGTGCCAACGGCGTGCCGGTTGAATTGATATTGGCGTTGGAGAAGCGATTCCTGGAAACCGGCGCACCGCGTGATCTGACCTTACTCTTTGGCGGTGGCCCCGGCGATACCGCACAGGGCGGCGCCAATCGTTTGGCCCGCGAAGGGCTGATCAAACGCGTGGTGGGGGGCACTACGGCATGGTGCCTCAGCTTGGCAAGATGGCATTGCAGGGCCAGATCGAAGCGTACAACCTGCCATTGGGGGTGATCTCTCACATGTACCGTGACACCGCTTGTGGCTTGCCAGGTACGGTGTCCAAGGTGGGTTTGGGGACGTTTGTTGACCCGAGGCTTGAAGGTGGAAAGATTGGAAGCAAGACCACCGAAGACCTGGTCAGTGTGGTCCATCTGGGTGGCAAAGAGCTGCTGTTTTACAAATCCATCCCGATCTCGGTGGCCTTCATTCGTGGCACCAGCGCGGACGCTGAGGGCAACATGACGCTGGAGCGTGAATCGCTAACGCAAGATGTGCTGGCTATTGCCACGGCCACTAAAAACAGCGGTGGGTTTGTCATTGTTCAAGTTGAACGCATCGTGGAACGCGGGTCTTTGCACCCGCGCCACGTCAAAGTGCCTGGAATTTTGGTTGATTGCGTGGTGCTGGCCCAGCCAGAAAACCATTTGCAAAATCTGGCAGGCGGCTACAACCCGGCATTTGCTGCAGAAGTGCGCGTGCCGCTGGATGCGCTTGAACCGATGGCACTTGATGAGCGCAAGGTAATTGCACGCAGGGCGGCGTTTGAGCTCAAACCCAATGCGGTGGTCAATCTGGGAATTGGAATGCCCGAAGGTGTGGCGGCGGTGGCTAACGAAGAAAAGATTTTGAAATACATGACGCTCACAGCGGAGCCTGGTGTGATTGGCGGAGTGCCCGCGTCGGGTTTGCATTTTGGCGCGGCCACCAACCCCGAAGCTGTGATAGACATGAACCAGCAGTTCGATTTTTACGACGGTGGCGGCCTGGACCTGGCGTGTTTGGGGCTGGCCGAATGCGACGCCGCGGGCAGCATCAACGTCAGTCGCTTTGGACCCAAGCTGGCCGGTGCCGGCGGCTTCATCAACATCACCCAGAACAGTCGCGCCGTGGTGTTTGTCGGCACCTTCACAGCAGGCGGCTTGAAGGTGGCACTTGAAGATGGCCAACTGCGCATCGTGCAGGAGGGACGTGCGCGCAAGTTCGTCAAGCACATTGAGCAAGTCACTTTCAGTGGTCCCTATGCGGCAAAAGAGAGCAAATATGTGCTTTATGTCACCGAACGCTGCGTATTCAAACTCACCCCGCAAGGGCTTGAGTTGATCGAAGTGGCGCCCGGAATTGACATCGAGCGTGACATCCTGGCTCACATGGATTTCATGCCCATCATTGGCCAGCCCCAGCTGATGGATGCGCGTATTTTCTGCCCAGAGGTGATGCGCTTGACCGCCACCTTGTTGTCCATCAGTCTGGTGGACCGCATGCAATTTGATGCCCAACAGGGCACGGCCTACTACAACTTTCAGGGGCTACGGGTGCATACTTCCAAGGATGTGCAAGATATTGAACAAGCTGCGCATGAGTTGTGCCAGCCCATCGGCAAGAAAATCAAGGTGGTGGTCAATTACGACAATTTTCAGATTGATGAGGTGGTGGTGGACGACTACGCAGCCATGGTCAAGGCGGTGTCGGATGCGTATTACAGTGACGTGTCACGATACACAACCAGTGCATTCATGCGACTAAAACTGGGTTCGGCCCTTGAACTACGTGGATTGGCTGCTCATATTTATGAAACTCCACAAGAAGCCAGCGCGGCGGCACGTAAAAGCTGAACCTGTTTCAGGCGATGCTTTTAAGCGCGAATGGGCACAAAAAAATCGCCAAGTTACACTCGTTTGCACATTAACCAAGTATTCAAACTGAACCCACCATGTCTGTGCAGAGCAGCAAACCACGCGTTCTAGTTGTTGAAGACGAGCTGATTGTTGCCCGTGACATCGAGCAGCAGCTGCTTGACTTGGGCTATGTTTGCGTCGCGTGTGTCAACACCGGTGAGTTGGCAGTGACCCATGCCGAACAGTTCAAGCCAGACCTGGTGTTGATGGACATTCAACTCGCCGGTGACATCGACGGCATTGCTGCTGCGCAGAAAATTCGTTCTCAATTGGCATTGCCTGTGGTGTTCCTGACCGCCTTTGCCGCCGACGATGTGTTGGCGCGTGCCAAACTGACAGAACCCTTTGGCTACATCCTTAAACCTTTTTCCGAGCGTGAACTCAGAACCGTGTTGTCGATGGCTCTGTACAAACATCAGGCCGAGGCCAAGCTGATAAGCACGACGCGGCAGCTGCAGGCCTTGTCGCAACGGGTGCTTGAGGTGCAAGAACAGGAGCGTCGCCGGGTGGCCATTGAGTTGCATGACGAATTGGGCCAGTCGCTGACTGCTATCAAGATCAACCTGCAGCTGGGTGAAAAGTTCAAGGACCAGGCACCTCCCGATCTTTACAGCGAGAACATACGCATTGTGGAAGACGCTTTGCGGCAAGTGCGCTCATTGGCGACTGCCCTTCGCCCGTCCATGCTCGATGACCTGGGGCTGGCTCCAGCGCTGAAATGGATGGCTGAGCAAAGTGCAAACCGCGGTGGGTTCGAGGTCAAGTTCCATCAGGAACGCAGCATGGGTCGCTTGGCATCCGACATCGAGACCGCATGCTTTCGCATTGTTCAAGAGGCCTTGACCAACATTTCACGCCACTCGCAGGCCAAACGGGTTGACATCAGTTTGCGCCGGGATGGCAGCGACATGCTGCTGCATGTCCGTGACGACGGTATTGGTTTTGATACCGCAGCCATGCGCGAGCGTGCCTCCACTGGTGCCAGCCTGGGCGTGCTGGGCATGCAAGAGCGTGCCACTTTGCTGGGCGGTCAGCTGGACATTTCGTCAACCCCTGGAAATGGCAGCATGGTGCTGCTCAAGTGTCCCTGGCGCACGCAGGCTGAGCGCGTATGACCGCACCGCTGCGCGTGATGCTGGCCGATGACCACACATTGGTGCGCGCCGGCTTGCACAAGCTGATTGATTCGTTGCCGGGCGTGGAAGTAGTAGGTGAGGCCGGCGACGGCCAGACTTTGTTGACGATGGTCGAGCAAATGCACCCTGACGTGGTGTTGATGGACATTGCGATGCCTGGGCTCAACGGCCTTGAAACCACCGCCCGGTTACTCCAAAACAACCCCTCTGTTAGGGTGATGATTTTGTCCATGCACCAAAGTGAAGAGTACGTTCGCCGTGCCCTGCGCCTGGGTGCGGTTGCCTACCTGCTCAAAGATTCTGCACCTATGGAGCTGGAATTGGCGTTGGCAGCCGTCCTGCGCGGCGAGACCTACCTCAGCCCTGCGGTGTCCAAGGGCGTGGTCAACGACTATGTGCAACGCCTGCGTGACGAGGACCAGCCCGGCGATCAGCTCTCCCCTCGTCAGCGCGAGGTGCTGCAGCTGATTGCCGAAGGGCTTAGCACCAAGGAAATCGCCCGACAGCTCGACTTGTCGGTCAAAACTGTCGAGACCCACCGCACCAGTCTTATGAAATTGCTGGATGTGCATGAAGTCACCGGGCTGGTTCGGTATGCCCTGAAGATTGGTCTTGTTTCTGTATAAATATTCGTCTAGCCCCCGTTATATATGAGAATATAGCTATTAAATACGAAGCTTGTTCTGACGCATATTCAGGTATAAAAAGCGCGCCCGTCGGGTATTTGCCTGAGTCGTATTGGTTTGAGACAGTGCTATCGTGCCAACATGGCCAAGCTGCGTATCCTGATTGTTGAAGATGAAACTATCATCGCAAGGGATTTGCATGACCAATTGCTGGCGCTGGGTTACGACGTAGCAGGCGAGGCTTCTACCGGTGAGCAGGCGGTGCAGCTTGCCCAGGAATTGCGCCCCGACCTGGTTCTCATGGACATCAAACTAGGCCATGGCATCGACGGTATCGCCGCCGCGCTGCAAATACGCCAATTGCAGGCAACACCCATTGTGTTTCTTAGCGCCTACGCCGCCGATGACATCCTGGAACGCGCTCAACTGGCTGAACCCTACGGCTATATGCTCAAACCCTATTCTGAACGCGAACTGTGCACCGTGCTGCAGATGGCGTTTTACAAGCAAAGGGCTGAACGGCGCGAACTCGACCTGCAGCACCGCAGCCAGGCCATTCTGGACCACATGACCGAAGGTGTGGTCACCGTCAATGGGCAGGGTTTGATCGATACGGTCAACCCAAGTGCAGCTTCCATGTTTGGCTACTTAACACCGGATCTGGTTGGTCGGTCCATTGATGACTTGCTACCGATGCTCAGGACTGAATTGGACGTGTCAACGGGCACGCTATCTGACAATGTGATCTGGAATGTCTTGGCAAAAGCGCCTCAAATTGAACTTGAAGGTCGGCGTCAAGACGGCACGCTGCTGCCGCTTGGCATGACGGTGTCTGTTATGCCGGAAAACGGTTCCCTGACCTACATCTGCATCTTCAGTGACCTGCGCGCCCATCATTTTGTTGAAGAGCAGCTTCATAGCCTGGCGTTCACTGATGAACTCACTGGCCTGCCCAACAGACG
>CAIOAQ010000196.1 GCA_903856025.1 uncultured beta proteobacterium | reverse complement strand
CCATGAACGCAATCCTGGGCATGCTCAAGCTGCTCGAAGCGACTTCTCTTGATCCACGCCAGCTGGACTATGCATGCAAGGCCGAGGGCGCCGCGCAATCCTTGCTCGGGCTGATCAACGACATCCTTGATTTCTCCAAAATTGATGCCGGAAAAATGACCCTGGAGGTGCGCAGTTTTCGCTTGGACAAACTGGTGCGTGACCTGGCGGTTATCACATCTGCCAGCGCAGCACATAAGCCGGTAGAAGTACGTTTTGAAGTAGATAAAAAAATAACTCACGCCCTGCTTGGTGACGCGTTGCGACTCCAACAAGTGCTGATCAATCTGTGCAGCAACGCCATTAAATTCACGGAGCAAGGCGACGTAGTAGTCAGCATCACCGTTTTGTCACAAGACAATAAATCTGTGACATTGCGCTTGGCAGTGCGTGACGCTGGCATTGGTATTGCACCAGAAAATCAGCAACGCATTTTTGACAGCTTCTCTCAAGCCGAGGCTTCAACCACACGTCGCTTTGGGGGAACAGGCTTGGGACTGGCCATCAGCCGACAGTTGGTAGCTTTGATGGGAGGTACGCTGCAATTGGAAAGCGCACTGGGCCAGGGGAGTACCTTCTGGTTTGATCTGACATTTCCTGTCGACCAACAACCAGCACAACAGAACGCAGACGACATCGCCCACACAACCACCGCGAGTGATGCGCCGCCCATAAATGGCATGCGTCTGCTGGTGGTGGAAGACAACCTCATTAACCAGCAGGTGGCTCAAGAACTGCTGAGCGCTAAAGGTGCCCAGGTCACCCTGGCCGACAACGGGCAACTTGGCGTGGATGCGGTTTACCAGGCCATCACTGCCAATACACCGTTTGATGCCGTGCTGATGGACTTGCAAATGCCTGTTATGGACGGGCTCAGCGCTGCACGCTTGTTGCGCCAGGATCCAGCCTTGGCCGATTTACCTATCATCGCGATGACCGCCAACGCCATGGCCTCAGACCGGGAGGCCTGCCTGGCCGCAGGGATGAACGACCATGTAGGCAAGCCGTTCAACCTGACACAACTGGTGCGCCTGCTGCAAGCCCTGCCCCGCGCCAACGGGGCAACCTGATCAGAGCATTTCCAGCGCGACTGCGGTGCCTTCGCCGCCACCAATACACAGCGTGGCTACACCCTTTTTGAGCCCCCGGGCCTGCAAGGCGTACATCAACGTGACCATGATGCGCGCACCGCTGCAGCCAATTGGATGCCCCAGAGCACAAGCACCACCGTTGACGTTCACGATGTCGTGGCTGAGCTGCAAGTCATGCATCAGCGCCATCGGCACCACCGCGAAAGCTTCGTTCACCTCCCACAGCTCCACGTCATTCACACCCCAACCAGCTTTGGCCAGCGCTTTGTTGACCGCACCAATCGGTGCCGTGGCAAACCAGTTGGGTTCTTGTGCGTGCACTGCACTTGAAACGATACGTGCCAAGGGTTTGCACCCCAATTTGGCAGCGGTACTGGCGCGCATCATCACCAGGGCGGCCGCACCGTCATTGATGCTGGAACTGCTGGCCGCAGTGATGGTGCCGTCTTTCTTGAACGCGGGTTTAAGCGTGCTGATCTTGTCGAGCTTGACCTTGCCAGGGCCTTCGTCAATGGAAATCACCTTGTCACCGGCGCGCCCCTTGACAGTGACCGGTGTAATTTCTGCGGCAAACGCACCGCTGGTGGTGGCAGCCTGTGCACGCATCACGCTGGTGGTGGCAAAAGCGTCCTGTTGCTCGCGGGTAAATCCGTACTTGGCAGCGCAGTCTTCGCCAAAGGTGCCCATGGAGCGGCCGGCCTCGTAGGCATCTTCCAGACCATCGAGCATCATGTGGTCAAAAATGCGGTCGTGGCCAATGCGGTAGCCACCGCGCGCCTTGGGCAACAGGTAGGGTGCATTGGTCATGCTTTCCATGCCACCGGCCACCAGCACCTCCGCACTGCCCGCAACCAGCATGTCGTTGGCAAACATGGCTGCCCGCATGGCAGAACCACACATTTTGCTCATGGTGACCGCACCTGCACTCAGCGGCAGACCGCCTTTGAGAGAGGCCTGGCGCGCTGGCGCCTGGCCTTGGCCGGCCATCAGGCAATTGCCGAAAATGACCTCGTTAACCAACTCAGGATTGACACCTGCGCGTTGCACCGCAGCCCGAATGGCAGCTCCGCCCAGGTCATGCGCAGCCAGCGTAGAAAAATCTCCCTGAAATGCACCCATGGGGGTACGGGCGGCACTAACGATCACAATTTGCTCTGACATGGTGGCTCCTGGAAGTGTTTAGAAATCAGCATTGTAAGAGTTGACGTTTACGTTAACGTCAACACCGCCTTTCTCTCAATTCAAAACCAGGAAATGACCTTGCAAACGTGCGCCCACCCGGCTGACCCATCGCCTGAAAAGCAGTCGAAGTCGGCTCGCACATGGCGCGCACAGTGGTACCAGCACATAACTTGCAGCCACAGCACCCGCCGCCCCGGGATGGCGGTCACTTTGAATCAACACGTGGTTGTCATGCAGCTCGATCACCATGCCCGGCACCAAAAAACGGTCCACCGCGTCACCAGGGCGGGTCAGCCACAGGCATCCGCTGCGCACTTCAAGACGAACACCATCTTTGGCATTAACCAAACGGCACTGTGAGTGCAAAAGCGTGAAAGCAGGCAAAGTTGAATGCATGGTCGACTCCTTGAAAGTTAAGTCCTACTGTCCACGCTTTTGCGCTCGACGCCCAGACACAAGCGGCGGCCAGGTGAAGGTGCGCACAGCCCGATTTGGTGGCATCTGTACTGCCTTGCTTGGGAAATATCTGTACTGCTGATACCTGCAACAGAAGCGGACAAAACAACTCAGCAAGCATTAGAATGGAAGCCATGAGTCCCCAACCTACTGTCTCCACGGACACCCCCCTGCCCACGTCAATAACGGTGCCGCTTTACCTGCAAATCACCCTGCGCATGGCACAGATGGTGGCCAGTGGTGCGCTCAAGGTGGGGCAGCGACTGCCCTCGGTGCGTGATTCGGCGGTGCAAAATGGGGTGTCGGTATCTACCGTGGTGCAGGCTTTTCGCTGCCTGGAAGAGCACGGCCTGGTGCAGCCACGACCCAAGACGGGCTACTTTGTGGCCGCCGCCAGCAGATCCCTGGCCACCCACCTGGTTCGCAAAATCGGGCACCCGAGCGCCACACAGGCCGACACCGTGCCCGCAGCCGCCTTGATAGAACCGGTGGCCAGTTTTGCCGGTTATTCACCCAAAGACAAAGATTTTTTCGACACCGACCGCATCCGTGTGGCCTTGAGCCGTGCCACGCGCCTGAAACGCAGCACCTTGATCGAGTACACCAGCTCATCCGGAACGTCTGCCCTGCGTGACGCGGTTGCCCTGCGCGCGCTGCATCTGGGCTGTGCGCTGCGGGGAGAAGACATCGTCATCACCGCTGGTTGTATCCACGCCATCTCCTTGTGCCTTCAAGCGGTGACCCAACCCGGCGATCTGGTGGCGGTAGAAAGCCCCACCTTCTTCGGGTTTCTGGATTTGCTCGAAGCCATGAACCTCAAAGTCTTGGCCATCCCCTCGGACGCCCGCACCGGGGTGTCCTTGCACGCATTGCAGTTGGCCCTGCAAACCCAACCTGTACGAGCCGTCCTGCTGGTCCCCACCCTGTCCAACCCGCAGGGCTCGGTGATGCCGTTGACACAAAAGCGCGCCTTGGCCCAATTGGTAGCCCAACACCAGGTGCCATTGATCGAGGACGTGGTGTTCAACGATTTGTTGGCCACCGATGCGCGACGCAAAGCCGTCAAGGCCTTTGACACGCAGGGTTGGGTCATGACTTGTGGCTCATTTGCCAAAACCGTGGCACCTGGCATCCGCCTGGGTTGGGTCGAGGCCGGGCGTTGGAGTCAAGCCGTGGCCACCCTCAAACGCGTGCAAGGCACGTCCACCAACGCGGTGTTGGAGTACGCGCTGGCAGACTTGCTCACCCAAGGCAGCTACGAAGCCCATTTGCGACGGCTATGCTTGATGATGAAGCAACGCCTGTGGCAGGCACGTCGTCTGATCCAGACCAGCTTTCCAAAGGGCACACGGGTGTTCGACCCGCCCGCAGGCTACACCTTGTGGGTCGAATTGCCTGACCATCTGGACGCAATGGACCTGTTCGCGCTGTGCAAGGCGCAGGGCATACTGATCGGCCCCGGTCAGCTGTTTTGTTCCAGCCAGCGCTACCAGCACTTTGTGCGCCTGAGTTTTGCCGGTGCCTGGGGTGCCGCCGAGCAAGAAGCACTGACCGTAGTGGGCCGCCTGGCCTGCACGCTGCAAGCCGGTGAAACCGCTCGGTCGGCCTCAGACCCCAGTCAAATCGACAGAACCGATCTCCTGTGTGAGGACCGGGTTTCCGTCTACGATTTGTGGTGATTTTTTCTAAATCATCCCTGCACGCGCTCGGGGTGAAAGCGCTTTTCCTGCTCATAGGGAAACACGTCGTACACATACCCGGCCTGGATACATTCCTTGTGGGTTTGCCAAAACGTCATATCCAGCAAGTCGGCATGGTGTTTCATAAACACCTGCTTCACCACCGGGTTACCCAGTAAAAACGGCCCGAAGGTTTCTGGAAACACGTCTTTTGGGCCGACGGCGTACCAGACTTCACCGGACATTTCTTCTTCTTCGTTGCGCGCCTGGGGCACGCGTCGAAATTTGCAGTCGGTGATGTATTCGATTTCGTCGTAGTCGTAAAACACCACCTTGCCATGGCGCGTGATGCCAAAGTTTTTCCACAGCATGTCACCCGGAAAAATGTTGGCAGCCACCAGGTCTTTGAGTGCGTTGCCGTACTCAATCACGCCGTGCTCGATCTGCTCGCGGGCATGCTGTGCGGCGGGCGAGGTGTTTCCAGGGTCGGCACCACCGGCATCAAAGGCCTCTTGCAGATGAATATTGAGCGGGATCATGCGCCGTTCGATGTAGAGGTGTTTCACAATCACTTCCAGCCGACCATCACCATCACGGTCACTCACCTCCAACTGGCTGGGCGCGAACTTTTCAATCTCTTGCATCAGCTCGTCGGTGAAGCGATTGCGTGGGAAAGCCACCTCGCTGTATTCCAGCGTATCAGCCATGCGGCCCACCCGGTCGTGCTGCTTCACCAGCAAATACTTGCCCTTGATCTGCTCGCGGCTGGTTTCTTTGGGTGGTGGATAAAAGTCTTTGATGACTTTGAACACATAGGGAAAACTGGGCAAGTCAAACACCAGCATGACCATGCCCTTGATGCCCGGTGCAATACGAAACTTGTCGGTAGAGTGGCGCAAGTGGAACAAAAAATCACGGTAAAACAACGTTTTACCCTGCTTGGCCAGGCCCAGCGCGCTGTAGAGTTCGTTGCGTGGCTTGAGCGGCATCATGCTGCGCAAAAACTGCACGTAGGCGCTCGGGATTTCCATATCGACCATGAAATAGGCCCGGGCATAACTGAACAGCATCAGCAAGTCGTCCTGTCCGAACAAGATCGCGTCAATCGCCAATCGCTCTTCTCCGCCAGTGAACAGAATAGGGAGCGCAAACGGGAATTCGTTGTAGCCGTTGATCAGCTTGCCCACGATGTACGCGCCCTTGTTGCGAAAAAACAGGCTCGACAGCACCTGAATCTGAAAGTTCGCCCTCAGCTTCACATCGCCCAACACGGCTTTCATGGCGCTGGCTACGAGCGCCACATCGCCAGGCAAGTCTGCAAACTCGCAGCGCAAGTCAAAGCTATGCACCATGTGCAACAACACGTCCTGCAGGTCCTGCCCGCCGGAGTCCGGGTAATAGGCATGGTAGGTTGGTCGTTTTTCGGTTTCGCCGTTTTCAATGTACTCGGTGCTGACTGCCGGGCGAATAAAAATGAAGTCGTTCTGAAAGTAACTCCGATGCAGGATTTTGGTGGTCACCGAATTGAAAAAAGTCTCTGCCAATTCAGGCTGATGGTGGTCGACCAGCAAACCGATGTAATGCAATTTAACCTGGTGCCAGATGTCCATCGACTGCTCCCCGGCCTTGAATTCACGTTCCAGGCGCATCGAGGCCTCGCGCACACGCAGGTCATAAAACTCGATGCGCTCGCGCTGGGCACGCTGCTGCCCGTGCCAATCTGCCGTCTCAAAACGGTGCTTGGCACGTGCAGATTCGGTTCTAAACAGCCGGTAATGGCGGTTGAACCCGTCCATCATCGCTTTGGCGATGTCGTACGCAAGGGTGGAATCAAGGCGGGATGGAAACATGTCGCTCTGATATATGTAGCGCTATACCATTTATTTACAAGGGATAGAGGTTGATTTTTTTGGCAATACCAAGATCCGTGCGGACGATGGCCTAACTGCGCTCACCCGGCTGGACGGGGATACCGCTTGAACGCCCTGCGAAACACATCGACCACTTCATGCGGTCCTTGCATGCTGACATCTAAATCTTTCACCAACCCGTCCTTGAGGCCATAGCACCAGCCATGAATTGCAATTTTTTGCCCTCTGGCCCACGCGTCCTGCAATACGTTGGAGAGTGCCACGTTACCCACTTGCTCGATAACATTCATTTCGCATAAAGTATCCTCCTGCAGGGGCAAGGGCAGGTGATCAAGGCGTTTGCGATGGCGTAGTTTTACATCATGCACATGGCGCAGCCAGTTGTCTGCCAGCCCCACGCGTGTCCCACGCAGCGCCGCCAACACACCGCCGCAGCCGTAATGCCCCACCACCATGATGTGCGCCACCTTGAGGTGGTCCACAGCAAACTGGATGACAGACAGCGCATTCAAATCAGAATGCACCACCACGTTGGCGATGTTGCGATGCACGAAGACCTCGCCAGGATCAAGGCCGGTGATTTCGTTGGCAGGCACCCGGCTGTCGGAGCAACCGATCCACAGGTACTGGGGGGTTTGTTGTTGTGCCAGTTGGCTGAAAAAACCGGGGCGCTGCAACTCCATGCGTGCCGCCCAGATGCGGTTGTTGTCGAGCAGATTTTGAACAGAGCTTGTCATGGTGGGCATTTAAAGAACACCACT
>CAIOAQ010000195.1 GCA_903856025.1 uncultured beta proteobacterium | reverse complement strand
GTGATTTGGGGCGTAATTGGAGGATACTGGTCCCGTTTTTCCAGTTTTTTTTATGGGCGCCAGCACCTGCTTCGCTTTCTTTCAGGTCGAGGCACTGCATCCGACCACATTGGTCACAATCCACTGGGAGCACTTTCAGTTTTTGCCATGCTGATGTTTCTAAGTACGCAGGTCACCTCGGGCATGATCAGTGACGATGAGATCGCAGCCGCAGGACCACTGGTTTCGCACGTTTCCAGTCTCTGGGTGAGCTATGCCACCTACTACCACAAGCATATCGGAAAGCCTGTGTTGCTGGGACTGATCGTGATACACATTGGGGCCATTGCATTTCATTTCTTTGGCAAGCATGACAATTTGATCCGACCAATGCTGACCGGTGACAAGACACTGCGGAACGACAGCAAGAAATCCATTGACTCCGCTCTCAGACGTTGGATCGCTTTAGCTGTCATTTTCTTCTGTACTGCAGTGGTCTCGAGCTTGGTTTTCGTGCTGGAGGGGTGACCGGTTGCCCCGCTGAGTTACTAAGCACTTCTGGAACTTAAGTAGATCCTATGGCAACTGACAATTTCAAGATAGTTACGCCAGGCACCTTAGCGGAATATGACGAACTGAGACTGTTGTTTCGTGAGTACGCAGACAGCCTGAATATTGACTTGTGTTTTCAGAATTTTGATGAAGAACTTGCCAAGTTGCCTGGTGAATACGACCCACCACGCGGCGCATTGCTGACAGTATTCAGTGGTGATCTACTGTCGGGCTGCTGCGCATTGCGCCCACTTGACAATGTGGACTACCCCAATGCGTGCGAAATGAAGCGGCTGTATGTTAGACCAGCCTTCAGAGGCAAAGGTATTGGTCGCCTGCTTGTGCTTGCGGTTCTCGACGTCGCACGCTTGGCCAGCTATAACCATGTACTACTGGACACTTTGACTGAAATGGAAGCCGCCAGAGCCCTTTATGAAGAGCTTGGCTTTGTAGAGGTAGCGCCCTACTATTTCAACCCGCTGGAGGGGGCGCACTACTTGATGGCTAAATTATGATGGAGACCTGGGACGTTTTTTCTTCGCCAAAACGAAGTACTAAGCCTTGGCTTGTGTCAATAACGTAGCGGCATCACTCACTTCAAATTTGCCCGGCCCTTCAACATTGAGCGCCACCACCGTGCCATTTTTTATCAACATCGAATAGCGGTTGCTGCGCAAACCCATTCCCTTGGCGGTCAAGTCCAGTGTTAACCCTGTTGCTTGCGCAAATACAGCTGAGCCATCAGCCAACATACGCACCTTGTCGCCTGTTTTTTGGTCACGAGCCCATGCACCCATGACGAACGCATCATTCACACTCACACACCAAATTTCGTCAACACCCGCTGCCATGAATGCAGCATGATTTTCCACATAACCCGGGACATGCTTGGCAGAACACGTGGGCGTAAATGCACCTGGCAACGCAAATAGAGCGATTGTCTTGCCAGCAGAGGCGGCAACCACATCGACTGGATTTGGACCGAGGCTGCAGCCACCGCCCTCAACTTCATGAAATTCCATCAAAGTTGCGTTGGGCAACTGATCACCGACTTTAATCATTTCAAACTCCAAATTGAGAAATCAAAGAACAAACAAAAACGGCTCACATTGTGAGCCGTTTTCAAAAATGCTGTCTAACAGCAAGAAGATGTACTTAAACTAAAGAGGCCTTTTCGACCAAACGGGTTGCAACCCAGTTTTTCGTTTTTGAAATGGGCCTGCTCTCGGTAATTTCGATGACATCACCCAATTTGTACTCGCCTTTTTCATCGTGTGCGTGGTACTTGCTGGATTTGCCAACGATCTTGCCGTAAAGCTCGTGTTTGACACGACGTTCAATCAGTACGGTAACTGTCTTTGAACGTTTGTCACTGACCACCTTGCCAATCAAGGTGCGTTTGAGGGATGTTTTAGCTTCCGTCATATATCGCTCCTTATTTGGCGGATGAAACAGCTGCTTGCTTTTCGACCAAAATAGTCTTAGCGCGAGCGATGTCACGGCGCGCAACGCGCAGTGTGGCTGTATTATTAAGTTGTTGAGTGGCTTTCTGCATGCGCAGACCAAAGTGTGCCTTTTGCAGGGCTTTCACTTCGGCAGTCAAGCCGGCCACATCTTTTTGGCGTAATTCAGTCGTTTTCATATCATTATCTCCTGATTACTGACCGATCATGCGTGACACGAATGTCGTGCGCAGCGGCAATTTGGCAGCTGCCAAACGGAACGCTTCGCGAGCGAGCTCTTCAGTCACACCCACAATCTCAAACACAATCTTGCCGGGCTGAATTTCAGCGACGTAGTACTCAGGGTTACCTTTACCGTTACCCATACGCACTTCAGCAGGCTTCTGGGAAATTGGCTTATCAGGAAACACCCGAATCCAGATACGTCCGCCACGTTTAACGTGACGAGAAACTGCACGACGTGCAGCTTCGATCTGGCGTGCAGTCAAACGACCGCGATCGATACATTTCAGACCAAAATCACCGAACGCGACCGAACTTCCTCGGGTCGCGATGCCGGTGTTACGGCCCTTTTGCTCTTTGCGATACTTGCGAC
>CAIOAQ010000194.1 GCA_903856025.1 uncultured beta proteobacterium | reverse complement strand
AGTACTTGGCCAGAATCGTAATGCCACGTTCTTTTTCAATGGCATTGTTGTCCATCACGGTGTCGACGACTTTTTCGTGTTCGGCAAAGGTGCCGGACTGACGCAGCAACTGGTCCACCATGGTGGTTTTGCCATGGTCAACGTGAGCAATGATTGCTATATTTCGGATTTGTTTATGGGCCATGGTTCTCTTTCTTAAATGGGTTGGACATCCGGCGTGTGGTCACACGTCTGAGTCCGGGACGCAGTTGCTATCTGTTCAATTTCAATCGGGCTGAGCAGCCGCCCGGGGATCAACTCACCTGCTGCTACGTGGGCAGTGCCCAGCAGCGCTTTCGTTTCATTTTCATAAACCGCGACTTGGGACGCATCTGGCCAAGGGCCTCGACGACGCAAACCGCTCAAAAATCTACCTGCATTGTCGCTATCCAATGTGACTGCTGCGTGTTCAGGCAGCAAGCTGTCCACCGGCAGCAGGCAATCCAGACGCTCGGCCTCTGTCATGGCCTCCAATGCGTCAAGCGTGACACATTGGGAAATCTCAAAACCACCGGTGCCCACTCGACGCAAAGCGCTCAAATGCGCACCGCATCCCAATGCCTCACCCATGTCCTCACCCAACGTACGGATGTAGGTGCCCTTGCTGCATTTTACTATTATATTTATAGCATTATTCTCAATATCTACGTGGGCTGAAGGTATATTTAACTCATAAATATTCACTTCTCTTGCGAGCCGTTCAACCTCCAGGCCAGCGCGCGCATATTCGTACAAAGCCTTGCCGTCTTTCTTCAACGCGCTGTGCATAGGCGGCACCTGGGAGATGAGCCCCGTAAATTGCTTGGCCACACGCGCCAAATCAGAAGCCGTCACCGAAACCGGTCGCGTCGCAATCACATCGCCTTCCGCATCCCCGGTACTCGTTTTCTTCCCCAGGCAAAGCGTTGCCGCATAGGTTTTATCCGCATCCAATTGCAACTGGCTGAACTTGGTGGCTGCACCAAAACACAAAGGCAACACGCCCGTGGCCAGCGGATCGAGCGTGCCGGTGTGACCCGCCTTCTCGGCCCGCAAGAGCCATTTAACCTTTTGCAATACATCATTGCTCGACCAGCCTAAAGGCTTGTCCAGCAACAGCACCCCATGCACGGGGCGCCTGGCAACCCGTGCACGCGGCGCTTGTGTCATGATTCAATCGTCCTTGGCTCTGGTCGCAACCGCGCGGGCGATCAGCGCATTCATGTCCGCGGCGCGTTCAGGCGTTTGGTCATAGATGAAATGCAAGGTAGGCACGGTATGGATGTGCAAACGTTTAAACAGTCCGGCACGTAAAAAACCAGCGGCCTGATTCAAACCTTCGGTGCAAGCCTTCACGTCACCTGCCAGCAAGCTGAAAAAAACCTTGGCATGCGCATAATCAGGCGTGACCTCCACGCCCTGAAGGGTAACCATGCCGACGCGCGGGTCTTTCAACTCGCGCGCGATCAATTCCGTCAGATCCCGCTGGATCTGATCGGCAACCTTAAAGGCACGGTTAGGGGTAGCAGACTTTTTATGCACAGGTCAAATCCAATGACTTACAGGGTACGAGCAACTTCGCGAATTTCGAAGAACTCCAGCACGTCACCGACCTCGATGTCGTTGTAGTTCTTGACATTCAGGCCGCAATCGAAACCTTCGCGCACTTCTTTGGCATCGTCCTTGAAACGTTTGAGAGATTCGAGTTCGCCTGTGTAAATCACCGTGTTCTGACGCAACAGACGCAAGCGCGCTGTCCGGCGCACCACACCTGCCGTGACCATACAACCAGCGATAGAGCCGATTTTTGTCACCTTGAAAATCTGACGGATTTCCGCGGTACCAATCACTTCTTCCTTCTTGTCTGGAGTCAGCATGCCCGACATGGCGAGCTTCAAATCGTCCACTGCGTCATAAATGATGTCGTAGTAACGGATATCCACGCCATTGCTTTCGGCCAATTTGCGCGCACCGGCATCGGCACGGGTATTGAAACCAATGATGACCGCTTTGGCCGCAATGGCCAAATTGACATCAGACTCGCTGATGCCGCCGACGGCGGAGTAAACCAGTTGCACTTTGACCTCGTCGGTGGAGAGTTTCAGCAAGGATTGACCCAAGGCTTCTTGAGAGCCCTGAACGTCTGCCTTGACAATGATCGGCACCAGTTTGACTTCGCCAGCGGTCATGTCAGTGAACATGTTCTCAAGCTTCGCGGCCTGTTGTTTTGCCAACTTGGTGTGACGGAATTTACCAGCGCGGTAGGTGGCAATCTCACGGGCACGACGCTCATCAGACAGCACCATGAACTCATCACCAGCCTGCGGCACTTCGGTCAAACCCTGGATTTCAACCGGGATCGATGGGCCAGCAGATTTGATGGACTTGCCATTTTCATCCAGCATGGCGCGCACGCGGCCAAAGGTCTGGCCAGCCAATACGATGTCGCCGGTCTTCAACGTCCCGGATTGCACCAGCACGGTAGCAACCGGGCCACGACCCTTGTCCAACTGGGCTTCAATCACCAAGCCTTTGGCCATGGCATCCACCGGGGCGCGAAGTTCCAAAACTTCAGCTTGCAACAACACCTGTTCAAGCAAATCGTCAATGCCCTGACCAGACTTGGAGGACACTGAGACAAACGGTGAGCTACCACCAAATTCTTCAGGAATCACATCTTCCGCCACCAACTCGTTCTTGACGCGATCCGCATGGGCATCGGGTTTGTCAATTTTGGTAATGGCCACCACGATAGGCACACCTGCGGCCTTGGCGTGTTTGATGGCTTCCTTGGTTTGCGGCATGACGCCGTCGTCAGCCGCGACCACCAGAATCACGATGTCGGTCGCCTGTGCACCACGGGCACGCATGGCAGTAAACGCCTCGTGACCAGGGGTATCAAGAAATGACACCACACCACGATCAGTCTGAACATGGTAAGCACCAATGTGCTGGGTAATGCCACCGGCTTCGCCGGAAGCCACTTTGGTACGGCGAATGTAGTCCAACAAAGAGGTCTTGCCATGGTCCACGTGGCCCATAACCGTCACCACTGGAGCGCGAGGCAATGCTTCAGCCTGCTGTTGCGACACTTCATCGTCGGTAAAGGCTTCCGGATCGTCCAATGCCGCAACGATGGCCTTGTGGCCCATTTCTTCCACCAAAATCATGGCGGTGTCCTGGTCCAGCGGCTGGTTGATGGTGACCATTTGGCCAAGTTTCATCAGGTGTTTGATCACCTCCGAGGCCTTGACCGCCATCTTGTGTGCCAACTCGGCCACTGTGATGGTTTCCGGAACGTGCACTTCAAGTACACGTACTTCCACCGGTGCCGACTGGGTGTGTTGATCGTCGCGGCCACGGTCATTGCTGCCACGCCGGCCACGAGGACCACCACGCCAATTGCTGTTGCGTCCTGCACCCGCACCAGTGTCGCCACGTGTTGGGATGCCTTTTTTCTTGGCGGGATCACCCGCCCAACTGCTGGACAGTTTGGCAGATTTGACTTCTTTACCGGCTCCTGCTGCAGCTCCCGCAGCAGCGGCGGGTGCGCCAGCCGCTGGCTTGGCAGCCACAGTACCCGCTGGTTTGTGCAAGGTGCCTTTGATGCCTGCTTTGGCCGCATCTGGTACGGGCTTTGGCTCTTCTTTTTTGGGTGGCAGCTTTTTGCCTGGCTGCGACATCATCAAGCGAATGGCCGCAGCCTCATCCTCAGCCTTGCGACGGCGAGCTGTCAAATCTTCGGCACGAACCTGATCCTGGGCTGCCTGCGCTTTTGAATCAGCCACGGCCTTGTCGATGGCATCCGTTTTGACCTGCAAATCGGAAGCCGCCTTGATCTTGGCCTGAGATGCCAGCTCTGCATCGGCAGCCTGCTCTCGCTCGACCTCGGCCGCAGTTTGTTCTGCGCCGGATTTGGCTTTTGCGGCCTTTTTCTGTTCCAACGCCGCAGCAGTCGCAGCCTGTTCTTCCAGAGCGGCAGCAAGTTCAGCCGCTTGACGCGCTGCAAGTTCTGCCGACTCACGCAGTCGACGACGCTCAGAAAGCTCTTCCTCCTGACGGCGAATCAGCTCAGCTTGACGTCGCGCGTCTTCCTCTCTGCGTGCCAATTCATCATGATCGATCACGGGAATAACTTCGGCAACCACCTCGGTGGCCTCAGCCGGAACAGGACTGTCCAGCGCATCGTCACGACGCACAAAAGTTCGTTTTTTGCGCACCTCGACCTGAATCGTCCGGGCCTTGCCAGTGGCGTCCGCCTGTTTAATCTCAGTGGTCGATTTTTTGACCAACGTGATTTTTTTGCGCTCGCCCGTGGCTGTGCCATGGCTGGCCTGCAAGTAGCCCAACAGACGCTGCTTGTCAGCCTCTGTGAGTGTGTCAGACGCGGCAAACTTAGCCACGCCTGCCGACTTCAATTGCTCAAGCAAAGTATCGGTGGTTTTCTTGAGTTCTCTGGCAAACTCGGCGACGGTCATACTGGACATTTTTTGGGTAACCTTTGGTTCCGACTTCTACGCCCGCACGGGCAACAGAGTCGCTACTTAAACTATTTATTCATGATCAGGACTCTTGTGAAGACGCGTCATTGGCAAACCAATGTTCACGCGCCTTCATGATCAAAGCCTTCGCTTCGTCCTCGGATTGACCGGTCAATTCCGTCAGCTCATCAACAGCCAGATCGGCCAGGTCGTCAAGGGTTTGAACACCATTTTCGGCCAACTTGGTGATTTGTTCTGAGGTCAACCCTTGCAGATCACCCAAGGTATGAGCGACGCTGTCGACGCCTTCTTCATTGGCAATCTCCATGGTCAAAAGCGCATCTTTTGCACGGTTGCGCAATTCGTTGACGGTATCCTCGTCAAAGCTCTCGATTTCCAGCATTTCTTCCAGCGGCACATAAGCCACCTGCTCGAGACTGGTGAAGCCTTCGGCAATCAGCAGGTCAGCAATTTCTTCGTCAACATCCAGTTTTTCCATGAACAACTGACGACTGGAGTCGACTTCAGTGGCCTGTTTCTGCGCAGACTCGGCCGCATCCAGAATGTTGATTTTCCAGCCAGTTAACTCTGCTGCCAGACGTACATTCTGACCACCTCGGCCAATGGCAATGGCCAGGTTTTCTTCGTCCACCACGACGTCCATGGCATGACGCTCTTCGTCCACCACAATGCTACTCACATTGGCAGGAGCCAGTGCACCAATCACAAACTGAGCCGGATCTTCGCTCCACAACACAATGTCGACACGCTCACCAGCCAACTCATTGGTCACTGCATTCACACGCGTGCCACGTACACCGACACAGGTACCAATAGGATCAACACGCTTGTCATGCGACAGAACGGCAATCTTGGCACGCGAACCCGCGTCACGAGCGCAGGTTTTGATCTCCAGCAAACCCTGCTCGATTTCAGGCACTTCGTTGCGGAACAACTCAATCATGAACTCAGGTGCAGAGCGCGACAGCACGATGGGAGCACCACGCAACGTCAGATCCACCTCCATGATCATCGCGCGCACTCGGTCACCAGTGCGGAAATTTTCCTTCGGAATCATTTCACCACGACGCAAACGACCTTCAACACGACCAGATTCAACAATCAGATCGCCTTTGTCCATGCGCTTGACCGTGCCCACAAACACCTTGTCGCCGCGAGACATGAAGTCGTTGAGCAACATTTCGCGCTCGGCATCACGAATCTTTTGCAGAATCACCTGCTTGGCCGCCATGGCACCAATTCGACCGATAGGCAAGGACTCGATGGTTTCCTCGATGTACTCATCAACTTCGATGTCGGAAATTTGTTCTTTGGCTTCAAACAACAGGATTTCCTGGTCAGGCAACTGCAAACCCGCTTCATCCGGCACCACATGCCAGCGACGGAAGGTCTCATACACACCCGTGTCACGATTCAGCGACACACGAATGTCCACTTCCCCAACGTAGAGTTTTTTGGTAGCCTGAGCCAACGCAGCCTCAACTGCACCAAACACCACATCACGCTCGACGTTTTTCTCGCGTGAGATGGCATCGACCAACATTAACATTTCGCGATTCATGCCAAGACTCTCCTGTTTCAATTCAAATGGGGTTCAGTTGCATCCAGCTGCTGCGCTTGCGCACGGCCTTTGAAACTGATGATGGGCGCAAGACGCGCCTCTTTAAGCTCACTCAACACAAAACCAAGCGCCTGCAACGGCGGCAACGCCCGGTTTTTACCGATCTTTTGGCCAGGCTTCACCACCAACTCGTCACGCCAAACAATTTGCCACGCAGGCTCAGACGAATCAGACACCAAGTCACTCGACACCGCTTCTGCCCGCTCCAGCACACCACGGAATTTTTTCCTGGTGGCACTGACCTGACCTGCAGCAGCCGCACCCAGAGGAAACTTTAAAGTGACATCAATGGTTTGACCAACAAAACGCTCAAAATCCTGAGTGTGACGCAGCGGACGATCTATGCCCGGAGAAGAAACTTCCAAGCGGTGGTATTCCACCTGATCCACCTCCAGCGCAAACTGCAGCTGGCGAGTGACTTTTTCACAATCTTCAACCGTCACAAATTGTTCAACGATTGACTCAGTTTGAACAGGCTTAACCCAAGGCAAATCAATCGTGATGCGCAGCAGCCCACCGGCGGAGCGTTCAATCTCCACCAGGTCATAGCCTAGACCAGTCACAATTTGTTCAACAATTTCCTTAAGCGCCACCGGCATCCCGTCCTAAAGTTTGAAGCATCAAAAACAAACGACCAAAAAAAACGGGCGGAAGTGACTCGCCCGTTTGGTCGTGAAGCCGCGGATTGTAGCCTAAAAATTGTCAGAAAGCCTTGATTTGTAAGGATTATTCAGGAATACCTACGCCAAGTTCGACCGATCCCTGCCAGATCCGCGACGTCTATCCTCCAGCAGATCGTGATTGAAGTCAGTGAAGGCCGGTCCGGCCGCAGTATCCACTGCACAATGCAGAGCAAAAAACGAACAACATCATTCACATGCGACAATTCTGTTGCATAGGACACTGCGTTCAAATTGGCAAGGGCCACGACCGCAGTAAGGCATGACGTACGTTACAAAATGAGAGGTTGATATGGGTTTTCTGAACGGCAAAAAATTTCTAATCACGGGGGTGTTGTCCAACCGTTCCATCGCTTACGGCATTGCCAAGGCCTGTCACGCGCAAGGTGCTGAGCTGGCTTTCAGCTATGTAGGCGAGCGCTTCAAGGATCGAATCACCGAGTTTGCCGCTGACTTCAACTCCAAGTTGATTTTTGACTGTGATGTCGGCGACGATGCACAAATCGACAACCTGTTCAAAGACTTGGCTCAGCACTGGCCCACTTTTGATGGCTTTGTGCACAGCATTGGTTTTGCGCCACGCGAATCCATTGCAGGCAACTTCCTGGACGGCCTGACGCGTGAAAATTTCCGCATCGCACATGACATCAGCGCCTACAGTTTCCCTGCCATGGCGAAGGCTGCGTTACCTTACCTGAACCCCACTGCATCGCTGCTGACGCTCACTTACCTGGGCGGCGTACGCGTGGTGCCCAGCTACAACACCATGGGATTGGCCAAAGCCTCGCTCGAATCTTCCGTGCGCTACTTGGCGGACGCAGTAGGCGCCAAAGGCATTCGCGTCAACGGACTGAGCGCCGGCGCCATCAAAACGCTGGCAGCCAGTGGCATCAAGGACTTTGGCAAATTGCTCGGCATTTCAGCGGCTGCTTCGCCACTGAAACGCAATGTCACCATTGACGAAGTGGGCAACGTGGCTGCCTTTCTGCTGAGCGATTTGGCCTCCGGCATGACCGGTCAAATCTCCTACGTGGATTGCGGTGTGAGCCAAACTGCGGTAGCGGTGGTTGAGTCCTGATTAAATCACACGTTAGCCCTTAAAAACAAAGGGCTAACAGCTACTTTTTTAATAGCAATCAAGGATGTGCTGTACCAGCGTACAACCACGGCATATCCAGTAAACCTTCTCCTAACAAATTCATCGCCATGTCACGCGCCCATCGCACAGGGCCAGTGGCATGGAAAATTTGACCATTGTTGATGGCCCGAGCCTGAACTTGCGCGTTGCGTGCCCAACGCGCCTGTGCGTACCGCTGCAAGCCTTCAGGTACATCCACCTGTCCGTTTGAAGTGCTCACCGCAAGCTTCAATGCCCACGCCAACGCCTCTGCATCCTCGATTGCCATGCCTGCACCCTGCGCCAAATAGGGCACCATCGGGTGCGCGGCGTCCCCCAGCAAGGCCACCCGTCCTTTGACGTGCTCATGTGCCCCCTGCATCGGTGCACGAATGCTCAAAGGCCACAAGCGCCAATAGGAAATGGCGGAAATCAGGTCTTGCAGTGGTCGACAAACTACCTCCATGCTGCGTTGTAAATCCTGGGCATTGGCGCT
>CAIOAQ010000193.1 GCA_903856025.1 uncultured beta proteobacterium | reverse complement strand
TGAACCCAGACAAAGCCTCTAAAAGCAGCCCATGCAGTTTGATTTTTTCAACGACAACCACAACGTTAACTTGCGCAACGATGTCATTTTGGCGCTGGAGCAGCGTGACACGGCCACGGCGCAGCAGGCCTGGCAAGCCCTGAAGACGCAGTTCCCGCAAGACAACTGCCTGGGCAGTTTGCAGGTGTTGATCCACGCGCTGGAGCAACACAGCACAGCGCCGTTTGCCGATCACGCCGCATTGCAGCAGGCACGCCAGCGGGTGCAGGATCAGGTCGAGCCCGCCGCCCGGCGCAACTTGGGCACCGCCGCCAAGCTTTGGCTGCGCCAGCGTTGGCAAGCGCTGGCTGAGCGTGCGGCGGCGTTGCCTTATCACCCCGACCATAAAGAAGACCATGCCGCCGCGCTATGGCTGCAAGCCGGGCAATGGCAGGCTGGCGCTGATGCGGTAGCGCGCATCGAGTCGTGGCGGCGCATTCCGGCCCCGCTGGCGTGGATGCTGCAGGCCCGCCTGGCCTTGCAGGGCTTACAGCCCAACTGGGGCCTGTTGGCCGAGTTGGCCTGGTTGTCGCCCACGCGGCTAGAAGCGGTCATCACACCCAGCAACGACCCGCTGTTGCGCCCCTTGCTGACCAAGTTCGGGAGCGGGTTTGACGGCGAGGGTGATGCCACCGACCTGGCCTGGTTTCCCGCCTGGGTGCTGATCGAGCGGCCCAGTCTGGCCCCCCATTTGGCGCAAGCCCAGGCAGGCCAACACAGCGCGCCCGAGCAGGCCATGCGGTTGATGCTGGAACTGCTGGGTCTGGAGCACCAGGGCCGCCACCACGAGGTGATCGACCACCGCAGAACCCTGCGCGGCTTGCATGCGTCGCTCTACGCGGCGTACATGGCCAGCCGGTGACCCACTCAGAACGTCACCCCCGCCACCAAAATGATGTTGGCATACGGGGTGCACTCGCCGGTGCGCACCATGGCGCGGGTGGTGCTGCAGATTTATTTGAACTCTTCGTGGCTCACCGTTCGGGGTGGCAGCTCGATTTGCGCGCTGTACCAGACGGGTGGCGCATGCTGCGCTCCAGGGGGGTCATTTTGACCTTTGGCCGCTGCATAATCAAAACAATCCAATTTGGGAGTGGAACCTGTAAAGAGGCGTGTGTTAGCGTCCTACGGGCTAGAAGAAGCAGCGTTATGTCGACGAATCCAGTGATCCGCCGTGCGCATTCCTGTGCTGCAGAAGCGCGTCAGGCTGTAGGGGAACTGTATGCCGCACTTGCGCAGGCAGATGCAGCGTTGGTGGTTTTTTTCTGTTCCAGCGCGTATGACCTTGACGCCCTGGCAGATGAAATCAACAAGCGGTTTGTGGGTGTTCAGGTCATTGGTTGCACTACGGCGGGTGAAATCGGCCCGGCGGGCTATTGCAAACACAGCCTGGTGGGGGTCAGTTTTTCTGCCAGCGTCTGTACTGCAGTTTCCGGCTGTCTGGCGGACCTTCAGAAGTTCGAAATATCCCGGGGGCAAGATTTCGCGCAAGGCCTTCTGCAGCAACTGGAGAGTTGCGCCGAGCAGGTCTTGCCAAGCAATACCTTTGCTTTTTTCCTTGTGGATGGTCTTTCCATTCGTGAAGAACCCGTGGTGCGGACCCTGCAGAGTTCACTGGGTGATATTGCCTTGTGTGGAGGATCTGCTGGTGACGATTTTCGGTTCGAGCACACCTGGGTTTTCCACGGTGGGACCTTTCATACCGACAGCGCTGTCCTGTTGCTTGTCAACACGCCGCTGCCATTCAAGATTTTCAAGACACAACATTTTGTCAGTGACAGCGAACGGTTGGTGGTGACCGAGGCCGACGTGGCCCACCGTATCGTCAACGAAATCAATGGTTTGCCAGCGGCTGAGGAATATGCCCGTATCCTTGGCGTTGATGTGAAGGAGTTGACCCCATTGCACTACGCCGCCACACCCGTGGTGGTGGTCATTGATGGCACCGACTATGTCCGATCCATTCAGAAAGTGGACCCTGCGGGGCCGCTGACTTTTTTCTGTGCCATTGACGAAGGCTTGGTGTTGCGCGTTGCGCACGGGGTCAATTTGATCGATAACCTGTCACAAACCTTTGAGCATTTGCGCGAAGACATCGGGCCGATTGAAATGACTTTTGGGTGCGACTGCATTCTGCGCAACATCGAGATCACCGACAGCCAGCAAAAGGAAGCGGTTGGAGAAATACTGAAACGCAACAACACCGTTGGATTCAGCACCTATGGGGAACAATTCGGTGGTGTTCATGTGAACCAGACATTTACCGGGGTTGCCATAGGTCGCCTGCCCGATGACCGCCCTGTCTGAGTCCACTGGGGTGAACCCGGCACAGGAGGTGGCGGTGCTGCAGGCCGAGGTCACTCGCCTGAAAAAAATGGTGACTGCGCTCATGAATCGCGCCGAGCGGGACATGAGCACCAAAGGCTCGGATTTTGGTATCTTTCACACGGCCGTGACACTGGAGAAACAAGTGCGGGAGCGGACCCAGGAGCTGGAGGCGGCCGTGCGCGAGAACGAGCGGATCAACCGGGCGTTGCAGCGCGAAAAAGAAGAGCAGCGTGTATTGATTGAGCAGTTGGAGGCGGCGCACAGTCAGTTGTTCCAATCTGAAAAACTCGCCTCCATTGGTCAGTTGGCTGCGGGCATTGCGCATGAAATCAACAACCCGATCGGCTTTGTCAATTCCAATCTGGGAACGCTCAGCAACTATGTCAAAGATCTGTTGCGCCTTCTCGATGATTTTTCCAGGGTGGTGACCCCGCTGCTGGCGGCCGATCCTCTGATCAAAAAGCAGATGGACGACCTTTGCAACGCAGCTGACCTGGTTTTTCTGCGTGAGGACATTGGCAGTCTGATCACTGAATCCATCGAAGGCACCACACGTGTGCGCCGGATTGTTCAGGACCTGCGCGATTTTTCACGCACCGGGTCAGCCACATTGGAATTGGTCGATCTGCATGCAGGGCTGGAAAGCACCCTCAATGTGGTCTGGAACGAGATCAAATACAAGGCCGATATTGTTCGGGAATTGGGCCAGCTGCCCATGGTCCAGTGCCGGCCATCGCAGATCAACCAGGTGTTCATGAATCTGCTGGTCAACGCCGCACAGGCGATACCCCAGCGGGGTCACATCACCCTGCGCAGTGGATGCACGGGCGAGCAGGTGTGGGTGGCCATTTCCGATGACGGCACAGGTATTCCGCCAGAAATTCAAGCCCGGATTTTTGACCCATTTTTCACCACCAAGCCGGTGGGCACGGGCACCGGGCTGGGGTTATCTGTTTCTTACGGCATCATTGAGAAACATGGTGGGCGTATCGAGGTGGCCAGCCAGCCTGGCGAGGGCAGCACGTTCACCGTCTGGTTGCCGATCTGTCAGCCCGCAGTGACCGGTGAAGAAGTCTGAGTCAGCACATCAAACCGCAGTACGATACGGCAGCGACATGCTGTCAAGTGGTGAACCATCATCGATAGGGAGACTCGCACATGAAATTGTTTTCTTCAATGAAAATCGGCAAGCGTCTGGCGCTTGGTTTTGCGGTGGTGTTGGTGTTTGCCGTACTGATCACCGGCATTGGTGTCTGGCAACTCAATGCGCTAGCCCAAGCATCACGGGAAATGATGCAGGAGCCTCTTGCGAAAGAGCGCTACATCAGCGACTGGAGCCGCAACATCAATGTGGCTGTGATTCGCACCACCGCCGTGGCCAAAAGCAGTGACCCCAGTCTGGTCCCTTTCTTTGCGGCCAATGCCGCTGAAATTACCCAAAGCACCTCAAGTCTGCTGAAGCAGATTGAGCCGCTGATCACCAGTGCGCAGGAAAAAGAGCTGTTTGCAAAGATTACCGAGGTGCGCAAGGCCTATCTGGCAAGCCGCGATCAGGTCACCAAACTCAAAGCCGATGGTCAGGCCGATGAGGCCAAAAGTCTCCTGGAGAAAAACTACCTGCCTGCTGCCGATGGCTACATGAAACTGGTGGGCGAATTTCTTGCCCTTCAACGTCAAAATCTGGATGCCAAAGCCCTCGAAATTTCAGCCATTGAGAACGCAAGCCGCAACTCATTGGTCGCACTCGCCGCGCTGGTTCTGGCTCTGGGGGTGGTGTGTGCCTGGCAATTGACCGTCGGTATCACCGGCCCCTTGAAGAATGCTGTCTCGGTGGCCCGCCGGGTTGCAGACGGCGATCTTACGGCCGAGATTCAGGCCGAAGGTCAGGACGAAACGGCCCAGCTGCTGCTGGCCTTGTCGGACATGAAAGACCATCTGGCCCATATTGTGGGCAACGTGCGACAAGGCTCGGAAGGGGTGTCCACGGCCAGTGCTGAAATTGCCCAGGGCAACAACAACCTGAGCGCCCGCACTGAACAGCAGGCCAGTGCGCTGGAAGAAACCGCTGCCTCCATGGAAGAACTCAGCGCCACCGTGCGGCAAAACGCTGACAACGCCAGACAGGGGAACCAGCTGGCCCAAAGTGCCAGCACGGTGGCCATCAAGGGCGGCGACGTGGTCAACCAGGTGGTTGACACCATGAAGGGCATCAACGACAGCTCGCGCAAGATCGCCGACATCATTGGCGTGATCGATGGCATTGCCTTCCAGACCAACATTCTTGCCTTGAACGCGGCGGTGGAAGCGGCCCGCGCAGGGGAGCAGGGGCGGGGTTTTGCCGTGGTGGCCTCCGAGGTGCGCAGTCTGGCGGGTCGGTCAGCGGCTGCGGCCAAAGAAATCAAAAGCCTGATCACCGACAGCGTGCAGCGTGTTGAACAGGGCTCTACCCTGGTGGATCAGGCCGGTGTCACTATGACGGAGGTGGTGGCTTCGATCCGGCGGGTGACCGACATCATGGGCGAGATCAGCGCGGCCAGCTCTGAGCAAAGCCAAGGGGTGGGGCAAGTGAGCGAAGCCGTGACCCACATGGACCAGACCACGCAGCAGAACGCTGCCCTGGTGGAGGAAATGGCCGCCGCCGCCGACAGTCTGACGTCTCAAGCGAAAGAGCTGGTGGCCACGGTGTCAGTGTTCAAACTGTCGCATCAGCAGGCCATGGCGTTGTCCTAGGTGTAAACCAAACATCCGGCGTTTTCTCGTTATTTCATATGAATAATTCGGCTGTATCCCCCGTTAAATAAGCGTAAATGGCTATAAAAATAAGAGCATATTGATGGCTTGACCCGAACGTTGATCAGGCAACAACGCCGGTTTCTGAGGTACACGCTGAACCACGCAGCGGTTCGCTGTGCCTGTAGCCTTGGTGACACGCCTGCATTTGGCCCGACCTTGCCCACGTAAACTGGCTTCATCTGCAACTCATGAAGCCCCTGTCTATGTCCAACGCTGCTCCCCTGTTCCAACCTTTTGTCTTCAAAGGCCTCAAGCTGGCCAACCGCATCGTCATGGCCCCCATGACGCGCTCGTTTTCACCCGGCGGTGTGCCGACACAGGAAGTGAGCGAGTATTACCGCAAGCGTGCCGCTGCCGCTGTGGGCCTGATCGTGTCCGAGGGCACCGTCGTGCAACGCCCCGCCGCTGGCAACGACCCCAATGTGCCACGCTTTTGGGGTGACGACGCGCTGGCCGGTTGGCAAGAGGTGATCAACTCCGTGCACCGCGCAGGCGGCGTGATGGCACCGCAGCTCTGGCACGTGGGCGCTGTGCGCAACCCCCGCACGCAATGGCTGCCGCCCATGCCATGGGACGCACCATCGGGCTTGTCCAGACCCGGAAAAGACTTCTGTGAACCCATGACCGATGCAGCGATTGCCGACACCATTGCGGCCTTTGCCAAAGCCGCCGGAGCCGCCAAGCGCCTAGGCTTTGACTGCATTGAATTGCACGGTGCCCACGGCTACCTGATCGACCAGTTCTTCTGGGCCGGCACCAACCTGCGCACCGACGAATACGGTGGCAGTGACCTGGTGGCACGCGGGCGCTTTGCGGCCGACATTTTGAAAGCAGTGCGTGCCGAAGTGGGCCCCGACTATCCCGTCATCATCCGCCTGTCGCAATGGAAGCAGCAAGACTACAGCACCCGCATGGCGCAAACGCCCGACGAGATGGCCGCCTGGCTGCAGCCCCTGGCTGATGCAGGTGCCGACATCTTCCACTGTTCGCAGCGCCGTTTCTGGGAACCCGAGTTTGACGGCTCGGACCTGAACTTTGCCGGTTGGGCCAAAAAGCTCACCGGTCGCCCCACCATCACCGTCGGCTCAGTCGGTCTGAGCGGCGAGTTCATCGCCGCCTTCGGTGGCGAAAGCTCCAAGCCCGCCTCGCTGGACGAACTGCTGCGTCGCCTTGACCGGGGTGACTTTGACCTGGTGGCGGTGGGCCGTGCCCTGATCAGCGACCCGGACTGGGCGCTGAAGGTGCGCGATGGCCGCACCGCCGAGCTGTCAGACTTTTCGCCTGCGGCGTTGGGGAGTCTGGTTTAACGATGAAACATCGCCCTGTTTGAAGACCCTATCAGTTCAAGTTCTCCATGCGCAGCGTGGTCACTTGTCCCATCACTGTGGGTAAAGCCTCCAATGGGGTCAACGCACCGCGCAAGACACGCTCAGGTGTCGGATGTGTCAGCAGCACCACGGCGTTCAAGTGCGCATCCGTGGGGTGCTCAAAAACCTCCAGGCGTTGCACACGTATCCCGGCATCGGCCAGATGGCCCATGACGTGGGGCACGGTGTGCGTCGGGTTTTCAACGTCCAGGCGCAGGTAGCAGGCGGTCTGCACGTCTTCGATGGCCACCACCGGCAGTGCGGCCATGGCAGGGTACTGGAACGCCAGTGACGGCACCCGATGCCGGGGTGCTACGTCACTTGTGCGGGCCAGGTCTGCCAGGTCTGCAATCACGGCAGAGGCCGTCTGCTCAGAACCCGCTCCCGCGCCGTAGTACAGGGTGATTCCGGCGGCATCGCTCTTGACCATCACCGCATTCATCGAGCCATTGACCTGGGCCAGCAGGTGGTCGGCGGCAATCAGCGTGGGGTGCACCCGTAACTCCAGCCCCTGCTGGCCGCGCTTGGCGATGCCAAGCAGTTTGACGCGGTAGCCCAGGCGCTCGGCAAAAGTGACATCCACCGAGTCGAGCTGTGTGATGCCCTCTACATGCACCTGATCAAACTGAAGCGGTATGCCAAAGGCATTGGCTGCCAGCAGCGTGAGCTTGTGTGCGGCATCCACACCCTCTACGTCAAACGCCGGGTCAGCCTCGGCATAACCCAGGGCTTGTGCATCGGCCAGGGCGGCAGCAAAACTGAGGCTCTTGGTTTTCATTTCTGACAGGATGAAGTTGGTGGTGCCGTTGATGATGCCAGCCACCCATTCGATGTGGTTGGCGGCCAGCCCTTCGCGCAGCGCCTTGATGATGGGGATGCCACC
>CAIOAQ010000192.1 GCA_903856025.1 uncultured beta proteobacterium | reverse complement strand
TGGAATGGCCCATCGACATCGCGATCACCCTGGTGTGGGTCGCGTATGCAATTAACTTTTTTGGCACTATTGGTACCCGTAGGGTCAAACATATTTACGTGGCAAACTGGTTTTTTGGTGCCATGATTCTTGCTGTTGCATTGCTGCATTTGGTCAACAGCGCTGAAATTCCCGCTGGTGCTATGAAGTCCTATTCTGCATATGCAGGTGTGCAAGATGCGATGGTGGAATGGTGGTATGGCCACAACGCAGTCGGGTTCTTTTTGACAGCAGGGTTTCTTGGGATGATGTATTACTTCATTCCTAAGCAAGCTGGTCGCCCTGTCTATTCTTATCGCCTGTCGATTGTTCACTTTTGGGCGTTGATTTTCACCTACATGTGGGCGGGTCCTCACCATTTGCATTACACCGCGTTGCCTGACTGGACGCAGTCCCTGGGTATGGTGTTCTCTCTGATTTTGTTAGCACCTAGTTGGGGCGGCATGATCAACGGCATCATGACCTTGTCTGGCGCTTGGCACAAACTGCGCGATGATCCAATCTTGCGGTTTTTGATCGTGTCCTTGTCCTTCTATGGCATGTCCACATTTGAAGGTCCCATGATGGCCATCAAGACAGTGAACGCGTTGTCTCACTACACCGACTGGACTGTGGGCCACGTGCATTCTGGTGCCTTGGGCTGGGTGGGCATGGTGACCATGGGGTCCATGTATTTCTTGATTCCGCGCTTGTTCGGACAAAAGCAGATGTTCAGCGTGAAGGCTATTGAAGTTCACTTCTACATGGCCACCATTGGTATCGTGCTCTACATTGCTGCGCTGTGGATTGCGGGTGTGATGCAAGGTCTGATGTGGAGGTCCATCAACGCCGACGGTACTTTGACATATACCTTTGTGGAGTCGGTTAAAGCCAGCTATCCCTTCTATGTGTTGCGCCTGGCAGGTGGTTTGTTGTACCTGTCTGGCATGCTCATCATGCTGTGGAACACCATCAAGACCGCTACGGCAGGTCGCTCGGTCATCGTCAATATCCCGACGGTTGTCGCACACGCTTGAGGAAATAAATTATGTCTACATCCAATCAAAGCGGCGGCTTGTCGCACGCAACAATCGAAACCAACAATGGTTTGATGATTGCCTTGATGTTGTTTGTGTTGTTATTCGGTGGCTTGGTTGAAATTGTGCCTCTTTTCTTCCAAAAATCGACCATGACCGCAGCACCAGGACTTAAACCCTACACTGCGCTTCAGTTGGCAGGGCGTGACATTTACACCCGTGAGGGATGCTACAACTGTCACTCGCAGATGATTCGTCCTTTCCGTGCTGAAACCATGCGGTACGGCCCTTACTCGAAAGCCAATGAGTTCGTGTATGACCATCCGTTCCAATGGGGTAGTAAGCGCACGGGACCGGATTTGCATCGTGTAGGTGGCAAGTACAGCGACCAGTGGCAAGTCACTCACCTGAACAACCCGCGTGATTTGGTGCCAGAGTCGATCATGCCAGCGTATCCTTGGCTTTTGAAAACACCGGTTGATGCGGCTGTTATGCCAGCGCATATGAGTGCCTTGCGCAAGGTCGGTGTTCCTTACACCGATGCTGAAATTGCTGCCTCTGTAGAAGAGACTAAGGGCAAGACCGAAGTGGAAGCTCTTGTGGCTTACCTGCAGGTTCTTGGTACGACATCAAAGTAACTAGGAGATATCCATGGAGTTTGATGTCAACACACTTCGCTCTTTGTCCACGTTGGTGAGTTTTTTGACTTTTGTTGGAATTATTGTGTGGGCTTTTTCACGCAAAAATTCGACCGAATTTGATACCGCTGCCAACTTGCCCTTCGAGCAAGATTGACCCTAACACCTGATAGGAATAAAAATGAGCGATTTCACAAGTAATTTTTGGGGAATTTATGTTTCCTCTATCACATTGGTATCCATCGTTGCTTGTCTGGTTTTACTGGTAATCACTGGCAAGATCAAGGCGTCTACAGCGGCGGACAATACAACTGGACATGTCTGGGATGATGATATTCGGGAGATGAACAATCCACTGCCGCGTTGGTGGTCTTACATGTTTGTCGGCACCATCATCTTTGCATTGGCTTATTTGGTGATGTACCCTGGTTTGGGTAGCAACAAGGGTACCCTTGGCTGGACATCTGAAAAATTGCATGCTGATGAAGTGGCTAAAGGCAATGCTGAAATTGCACCAATTTATGCCAAGTTCATGTCCATGAAACCCGAGGATGTCGCCAAAGATGCGCAAGCAATGGCCATTGGCGAGCGTCTGTTTGGCAACAATTGTGCCCAGTGTCATGCTTCTGATGCACGCGGCAACAAGGGTTTTCCGAATTTGACCGATGGTGATTGGCTCCACGGTGGTACACCTGAAAAAATCAAGGAAACGATCACCGGCGGTCGCATTGGCAACATGCCACCCATGGCAGCTGCCGTAGGGTCGGCTGACGATGTCAAAAATGTGGCACAGTATGTGCTGAGCTTGTCTGGCCTTCCACATGATTCTGCACGCGCTGCGTTGGGACAAGAAAAGTTTGCAATTTGTGCAGCTTGTCATGGTGCTGATGGCAAGGGGATGCAGGCGGTTGGCTCAGCCAATTTGACAGACAAGATTTGGTTGCACGGTCCTGGTACTGAAAAAACTATTCTGGACATGATTAACAACGGCAAAGTGAATGTGATGCCAGCGCAGGCAGGGCGTTTGACAGAAGCGCAGATTCATGTATTGACTGCGTATATCTGGGGCTTGTCAAACAAGTAAAGCAAGCTCGTATTGAGTTGTGAGAGACTTGGCCGTCCTTTATGGACGGCCAAGTTTTTTCTACTGCCAAAACAGGATTCGTTGTGACATCACCAAGTGCCTTTGAAAGAAAAATTGTACCGATAGCTGTCGACAACAGCGATCACGCAGCTATTGCGCTCTACGCCACGGAGTCAAAAATCTATCCCCGCGGCGTGACTGGATTCTTTTCGAATATCAGATGGATCACAGTTTGGTTGACGCAAATTATTTTTTACGGATTCCCGTGGTTGGAATGGGGTCAACGCCAAGCGGTTCTGTTTGATTTGGGTGCACGCAGGTTTTTTGTATTTGGTCTGGTGCTGTATCCCCAAGACCTTGTATACCTGACTGCGATGTTGGTGATCGCGGCGCTGACTTTATTTCTATTCACGGCAGTAGCGGGGCGCTTGTGGTGTGGTTATGCCTGCCCGCAAACTGTTTACACGGAAATATTCCTGTGGATCGAGAAAAAAGTATGTGGTGATCGTTCAGCTCGAATGCGATTGGATGCTGGACCTTGGACTTTAAACAGGTACACCCGCAAAGTTACAAAACATGTGCTTTGGGGGGTGTTTTCATTGTGGACCGGATTTACTTTTGTGGGCTACTTTACATCGATCAGGGAATTGACTCTGGATGTATGGCAACTCAATCCAACGACCTGGGAAACCTTTTGGATTCTGTTTTACGCGCTGGCAACTTATGGAAATGCAGGTTATTTGCGTGAACAAATCTGCAAGCACATGTGCCCCTATGCACGTTTTCAAAGTGCCATGTTTGACAAGGATACTTTGGTTGTTGCTTACGACAAGGAACGAGGAGAGCCCAGGGGAGCTCGTTCACGCAAATCGGATCCACTTTCACTGAATTTAGGTGCATGCGTGGACTGTAATCTGTGTTTCCAGGTTTGCCCAACTGGCATCGATATCCGACATGGTTTGCAGTATGAATGCATAGGTTGTGGTGCCTGCGCCGACGTCTGCAACACCGTGATGGACAAAATGGGCTATGCGCGGGGTTTAGTGAAATACAGCACAGAAAATGCAGTTGAGAAAAAATGGACCAAATCCCAAATTTGGCATCGTGTATTCAGGCCACGTGTCTTGGTGTATACGTCCATTTTGGCGGGTATCCTGTTTGCGGTGATCTTCAATCTTGTCACGCGTACACCGTTTAAGGTCGATGTGGTTCCCGACCGAGGTGTCGTGCGAGTCGTTGAAGCCGGTAATATTGAAAACATCTACCGCATGCAGGTCATGAATGCCATGGAATCGACCCAAAAATTCAGTGTTTCGGTATCAGGGCTTCCTGGAATACAGATAACTTCAGAGAATAAACTGGCGGTTGAGTCAACACAGTCGCGTTGGTTGGCAATTCGTGTTCAACTTCCAGCAGAGACCTCAGCGCCAGGGTCCTATGCCATTTATTTTCAAGTTTCTGCCCTTGATTCACCTGGTCAGGTTATAGAAAAATCAGTGTTCAGAGTCCCCAATTGAGATATTCCACATGAATGACGAAAAAACTCACGAAAATAAAAAATGGTGGTCGTATGGCCACGTCTGGCTGGTCGTTGGCCTGCCATTCACTGTCGTCGTGGCCAGCTTCTTTACGCTGTATCTGGCTGTGTCACGTCCAAATGAAATTTTGAGCGTAGAAGCGTATTCTTCTGCAGAATCAAGCGGCACGTCAAAGGCGACGGGTGTTCATAAAATCGGTGAGGCACCTGCAATGCAGGGGCGAAATCACGCTGCAACCGGGGTAATTCCGCAGGAAAAATAATAGCTGGTTACATCCGCTATTTGGGATTCACAATCTCCTGTAGAGCTTCTGTGTTGATGATGCGGACGTGGCGTTGTTTGACCTCAACGACGCCTTCGTCGACAAATTTCGAAAAAGTACGGCTGATGGTTTCCAGTTTTAAACCCAGGAAGCTGCCGATTTCCTCACGAGTCATACGCAAGACCAGTTCGGATTGGGAAAATCCCCTGGCATGGAGGCGCTGTGCCAAATTCAGCAGAAAGGCTGCAAGACGCTCTTCTGCACGCATGCTACCCAGCAAAAGCATGACACCATGCTCGCGCACAATTTCACGGCTCATGATTTTGTGTACATGGTGCTGCAGTGCAGAGACCTCGCGGGAAAGGTCTTCAATTTGGGAGAAAGGCATGGCGCATATTTCAGCGTCTTCCAGCGCTGTGGCATCGCACATGTGGTGGTCATGAACGATGCCGTCCAGACCAATGATTTCCCCTGCCATTTGAAAACCGGTCACCTGATCACGTCCATCTTCCGAGGTGATACTCGTTTTAAAAAAACCGGTGCGTATCGCATAGAGATGGGTGAACCTTTCACCGTTGTGAAACAACGTTTCCCCGCGTTTGACTTTTCGGCGAGCGCCAATGATGCTGTCAATGCGATCGAGCTCGTCGTGGCTTAAACCAACCGGCATGCAGAGTTCGCGCATGTTGCAGTCCGCACAGGCGATTTTGAAGGATTCGTGATTCATGGGCGCGATTTTGACACTTTTCGGTGACGACCACTGATTCATGTCAATTTTTGTGAAGCTGATTTAATTCAATTTATTGATTGACATCAAGAATATTAGGACAAATGTTTGGCATAGTCGATGGTATTCTGAAGGAAGAACCATGATCGAAACCGCTGCCGTACCAATTTCTGAAAGTCTGATTCGCCAATACGATGTGTCCGGTCCGCGTTACACCTCTTATCCCACCGCTGATCGTTTCGTTGAGGCCTTCACTGCACAGGATTACATTCAAGCGCTGGAGCAACGGCGTTCCGGGGCATCCGCGTTGGCTTTGCCGTTGTCGCTGTATGTGCATATTCCTTTTTGCGAGTCGCTTTGCTATTACTGCGCATGCAACAAGATCATCACCAAGCACCATGACCGGGCTGCTGCCTACATAAAGTATCTTAGCCGTGAGGTTGACCTGCACGTTCAGCACATGGGTGCCGGTCAGGTGGTGTCTCAATTGCATTTTGGTGGTGGCTCTCCTACATTTTTGTCGGACGATGAGTTACGTGAGGTGATGGGCATGTTGCGGCGCAATTTCAACCTGACTCCAAAGGGGGAGTACTCGATTGAAATTGACCCGCGCACCATTGACAAAGGTCGGCTAGATGCGCTGGCCGAAATGGGGTTTAACAGATTGAGTTTCGGTGTGCAAGACTTTGAACCCGCCGTTCAGAAAGCGGTGCACCGCATTCAACCTGCTGAGCAGGTATTTGATTTAGTTCAAGCTGCGCGTGATCGCGGATTTGAGTCCATCAATGTGGATTTGATTTACGGCCTGCCTGAGCAAACACCGGAATCAGTGGACCGTACGATGGCTCAGATCGCCACACTTAGACCTGACCGCATTGCGCTGTACGCCTATGCGCATTTGCCTGAACGATTCAAGCCACAACGCCGGATTTCTTCAACTGAAATTCCAACAGCGGCCTCCAAAGTGACCATGTTGTCGCGTTCGATGGCAGCGTTGATGGCGGCTGGCTATGTGTACATCGGCATGGATCATTTTGCGCTTCCTGATGATTCATTGGCTGTGGCCAAACGCCAGGGACGT
>CAIOAQ010000191.1 GCA_903856025.1 uncultured beta proteobacterium | reverse complement strand
GACATCGTTGCCATCCACCAAGCTACCAGCGACCAGACTGAAAAAAGCGTCAATCATGTCCTTGGATTCGCGCTTGCTTAACCCTATTTGCTCAAACAACAAATCAGCCAGCTGCGCCTTGGTCAAGGCCGGAGTTTCAAGAGATTCAACACTGATGTCCATCGAAAGCTTACCTTTTCATTGTGCGTTGTGTGGGGAGTCAGGCGCGCTGCACCGCACCCACTTTGTCAACTAAGTTTGCGACAACGGCGGCCACGGCGGCTTCAATTTGCTGCTCGGTCAGCGCCACGTCGTCCGCATTGAGCGTCAGACGCACAGCCATACTTTTGCCAGTTGGAACCACTGGTGCACCTTCAGCCTGTACGGTCTTGGGACGGTAGATATCAAACAACACAGCGTCACGCAAGACCCCGCCGCACGGTGCAGCCCATATCGCCTGCATCAAAGCTGCATGTGTGATTTTTTCGTCCACAAAGACGGCGATGTCACGTTCAACAGCCTGGAACCGGGGCACTGAAGTGAACTTTGGAACGGTGCGATTCAACACTGCATCAAGGTCAATTTCAAACAATACCGGAGCTTGCGCCAGGTCATATGACTGCCGCCACTTGGGATGCAACTCACCCACAAAACCCACGGCCAGGCCGTCGCACAATACCTTGGCACTTCGACCAGGATGCAAGGCCGGATGCACAGCAGCCTCAAACGTCAAGGGCATGGGTGCCAGCAGGGCTTCGAGGTCGCCTTTAACATCGTAGAAATCAACCGCGCGTTCTTTACACCCCCATTCCGGGGTGTCGACCGCCCCCACTGCCAGACCGGCCAGGCGCATGGGTTGATCAAAACCTTGCACAGTAGTGTCTGAGCCAACCACCGACGCGTCACGCAAAAACACACGACCCAACTCAAACACCCGCACACGCTGCGTTTTACGGTCTTGATTGAATTTCAAAACTTGTAGCAATGAACCCAACAAAGACGAGCGCATCACACTCATTTGACTGGCAATTGGATTGAGCAGTTTGATGGGGTTTGGGTTACCGGCAAGCTCATGCTCCCAGCGCTCTTCAACAAAGCTGAAGTTGATGGTTTCCTGATAGCCTAAACCAGCCATGCCACGGCGCACTGCAAAGCCACTACGCTGGCTTTCTGGCCGAACTTTGGCAGTGATGGGGGCCTGCGGCGGAGTCTGGGGAAGGTTGTGGAACCCGATCATGCGCGCCACTTCTTCGATCAGGTCTTCTTCTATTTGCAGGTCAAAGCGAAAGCTCGGTGCGGTCACTTCCACCGTGCCATCGCCTTCAGTCACGGGCAGCCCCAACCCGGTCAGTGCTTTGACACACTGCGCCTGGGTGACAGGCATGCCCAATACCTTGGCCGCGCGCGCCACCCGCAGACACACCTTGCTGGTTTCGGGCATGGCCACCTTTTGGTCATCCACCGGGCCACATTGTGTGCTGGGGGTGCCACAAATATCGAGAATCAGCTGGGTGATGCGCTCGATGTGTTCAACCGTCAGCTCCGGGTCGACACCACGCTCAAACCGGTGCCCAGCATCGGTGGAGAAATTAAACCGACGTGAGCGCCCGGCAATCGCCTTGGGCCACCAGAAAGCGGCCTCCACATAAATGTTGGTGGTGTCATCTGATACGGCGGTGGCGTCGCCGCCCATGATGCCTGCCAGGGACTCCACTTGGACCGAATCCGCAATCACGCCCACTTGCGCATCCACCGTGACGGTGTTGCCATTGAGCAATTTGAGTTGTTCACCCGGCTTGCCCCAACGTACCTCAAGCCCACCGTGAATCTTGTCCAAATCAAAAATATGTGTCGGGCGACCCAACTCAAACATCACATAGTTTGAAATATCGACCAAGGCAGTGATGCTGCGCTG
>CAIOAQ010000190.1 GCA_903856025.1 uncultured beta proteobacterium | reverse complement strand
TCTTGTAAAACATCGGCATCCCCGCTGGCAGGTCGAGACATGGCGAATCTCCATCTGAATTGATGGAGATATTATTACACTAATGAATTAGAAATGGAATTACACGCCGTGGGGCAGTGGGCCGAATGCCAAATAGAAAAGGTGGACCTTGATTTCTGAGGTGGCGCAAGCGCTGGCAATAGCACCAAACTCTGCCAACCCGTACACCTCCAAACTGCTCCACGACGTGTAAGACCTCGGTCAAAACACGCGGCCACATACGGCAGTTTGCTCCCCTTTCCGCCCCGGCGGGGGTGGAAAGGGGTTGGGGGATAGGGGGGGGGATTACAAAAGCAACATGAATCAAGATATAAAAAATAGATAGCAATGAACATAGTAACTACGAGGGCTAGAGGCTAAAAATGCATATAACAACTTCCGCCAAGCGTCAGGTCATGGCGCATCAAGAACTGACGCGCTTCATCACCACCCACCCCACATCCCAAACCCTGGCTGCGCAAGCCGCCCCGCACTGGTTGTTTGGCGTGCCACTGCACTGGATGAACGACTGGTCTACGCCGTTTGCGTTGCAAGTGGTCAGCGCGCAGGGTGCGCAGCTGACCGATGCCGACGGCCAAAGTTACGTGGATTTTTGCCTGGGTGATACCGGGGCCATGTTCGGCCACGCGCCGCCTGCCGTGGTGGCTGCCGTGCAGCGTGAAGTGGCCCAGGGCTGCACCACCATGCTCAGTGGCGAAGATGTGGCCTGGGTGGGTGCAGAACTGGCGCGCCGCTTTGGCTTGCCGGTGTGGCAAAGCGCACTGTCAGCCAGCGATGCCAACCGCTTCCTGCTGCGCTGGGTGCGTGCCGCCACCGGGCGCAAGAAACTGCTGGTGTTCAATGGCTGTTACCACGGCACGGTGGACGATGTGTTTGTGGATCTGGTGGATGGCCAGCCGCGCCAGCGCGACAGTTTGCTCGGCCAGGTGCATGACCTGACCGCGCACACCGTGGTGATCGAGTTCAATGACCTGCCAGCGCTGGAAGCGGCGCTCAAAGGTGGTGACATCGCCTGCGTGCTGGCCGAGCCGGTCATGACCAACATCGGTATGGTGTTGCCGCAGCCCGGTTTCTGGGAAGCGGCGCAAGCGCTGATCCACCAGCACGGCACGTTGCTGGTGCTGGACGAAACCCACACCTTCAGCAGCGGCCCGGGCGGCTATGCCCAGGCCAATGGCCTACAACCCGATGCCCTGGTGTTTGGCAAGCCGATTGCCGGTGGCCTGCCGTGCGCGGTGTATGGCATGAGCGCGGAACTGGCCGCACGGGCGACCCAAGCCAAGCGGGACGCACCTGCTGGGCATTCTGGCATTGGCACCACACTCACTGCCAACCGGCTGACGATGGCTGCCATGCGTGCCACGCTCGCTGAGGTGGCTACACCGGCCGCTTTTGAACAAATGATCAGCTTGTGTGGGCAGCTTGCCGACGGGTTGCGTGCCTGCATCACCCGGCATCAACTGCCGTGGTGCGTGACCCAGGTGGGGGCGCGTTGCGAATTTCAGTTTGGATCTACACCACCGCAAAACGGGACACAAGCCGAAGCGATGTTTGATCCTGAGCTGGAGCACTTGATCCACCTGGCCCTGCTCAACCGCGGTGTGCTAATCACCCCATTTCACAACATGTTGCTGTGCAGCCCGGCAACCACGGCAGCCGATGTGGCACGGATGCTGGCCGCTTTTGATGAGGTGTTGACGCAGCTGGCACCATGAAATGCATCCTTCGCTGAGGTGAATTTTCAGGGGTGCTTTTTTACCTTGGCATCATTGGCACGGGCTTGTTGGCAGGCGCTGCAGCGGCCACGTTGAGTGAACTGTAAGGCCTGTCTGTCCCTTGGATCTCACGATGCGAAAGGGTTCTATATCATCCTCGTTGAGGTGGTTGTATTGAAGCGGGTGCCCCATCTCTGATCTCAACTGCGATTTTTGTTATTTTGAATGGAGTCAAGGACATGGATATTGATCCCCTGGATGTCGTCGAGTCTGCAAAGTCCGACGATACGGCCAAGAATAAAAAATGGCTGAACGCGGCGGTCGCCATCACCGTTGCGCTGTTGGCCACGTTCATGGGCATCTGCAAGGTCAAGGACGACAACATTGTCCAGGCTATGCAGCAGGCGCAGGCCGACAAGATCGACCATTGGCAGTTTTACCAGGCGCGCAATGTTCGTGAAGAGATTGGCAAGTCCACGCTGACGCAACTGCGGCTGCAGGTTTTGACCGTATCAGCCGGGCAGCGAGCCGCCTTTGATGAACAGATCCGGGCCTACGAAACGCTGGTCAAAGAGCAAAACCAGAAAAAGGAAGACCTCAAAGCGCTGGCAGAAAAAGACCAGGTGACCTATGACAGTCTCAACTTCAGGGATGACCAGTTTGATCTGTCGGATGCCGCCATTGCCATTGCCATCGCCATGCTGGCGGTCGCGTCACTGACTCAACTGCCGTGGCTTTATCTCCTGGCTTTGCTGCCGTCTTGCTTTGGGGTGGTGATGGGGCTGGCGGGACTGTTGGGATGGGGTCTGCATCCTGATGTCCTGGTCAAACTGCTGACTTGAGACACAGCTGATCAAGGGCCATGGCGCAGGATCGAAAGTTCTCCTGCGCTGGTCCATGTCCGCAACGGTGGTTTATTTTTTCAGCGCGGTCTTCCAGTCGCGGAACACGTCGATGTCAAAGCCGTCGGGGTAGTTCAGCAGGCCGGGGGTATGGCCTTTTTTGTTCTTTTCGCCGTATTGCCAGATGATGTCTTTGGTTTTGCGGTCCACCACCATCACCCGGTCGTTCAGATCGTCCACGATCAGGATGTCGCCAGTGTCTGGCAACTCGCGGGCGATTGAGCAATGGTCCAGCGCTTTTTCACCGTCTTTGTAGAAGTATTCCCAGGTGATTTTTCGGGTAGCAGGGTCAAAAATCACCACTTTGCCGGGTTTTTTGAAATCGGCCACGATGATTTGTTTGCCGTCCACAGTCGGAAACGCATCTGAAGGGTAGCTCACCGTGGGAGCTTGCACGCTCCACAGCAGCTTGCCTGCCCGTGTGACGCGCGAGATCCAGGAACCATTGATCTCCGTGACCAGAATGTCGCCGTTCTCAAGTGGCGTGGCCCCATTGGCATAGTCCAGCTGTTTCGGCGGGTTGTGTTTGCATTTGCCGGTGGTGCCCCACTGGGTGGTGACCTTGTCGGTCTTGGGATCGATGATCAGGATGCGGCAGTTGCGGATGTCTGCGGTGATGACCTGACCGTCGGCCAGCAAGTGGGCATCGTCCGGGTAATTCAGCAAGTTGGGTCCGCTGCCGCGGTGGTCCGGTGTACCCCAGGTCCAGGTCAGTGCACGTTCGTTGTAGTCGACCAGGTGAATGTCAAAGTTGTCTTCTTCGCTCACCGCCAGTTGGCTGCCATCGGCAGAAAAGTTCACGTCTTCGTTGCCACGGTAGACCGCCAGGCTGGGGGAGGGGAATTCCCAGATGATGGACTTGTCGGGCGCGATTTCGATCAGCCGATTGTTGCGCCGGTCGGCAATCACGATGGGGTAGGGCAGCGGCTTGCCCCAACTGGCCACGGGGTTCTTGCGATTGCCTGTGGCTTTCGGAATGGGCGGCAATGTGACACCACTGGACACCACGCCCGCTCCGGTCATGTCGGCGGTGACGAGTACCGCAATGGCGACCCCTTTTGCTCTGGTTGGGCGCGCTTTGGTTGGTGCGACTTTCTGGACTGCCGCCGTCGCGGCCTCTGCCGTGGTGGGCGAAGCAGCCGGGGCTTGTGCGAGGCAACTGGCCGACACCAGGCACAGCGTGGCCAAGGGCAGAGAAAAAGCTGGGGATGATGGGCGATTCAAAAGCGGCATGGTATTTTTGCTATATAAAAAATAGCGTATAGTGATTTAAATCAGAGGGGTACAGGTCCAAATGACCTTGGTCATTGAGGGAATGGGCGCAAGCTTCGAGGAATTAAAACTCATTGGCTCTCGAACACGTCGCGTCCGTTCAACGGGTTGACTCCGCGCATATTGTCCTTGAAATGCTGCTGCCATTGGTCAAGTTGAGCTTGCGACAGGCTCAGCGGCTGCTTCATCACCAGCCATTGCACACCTTCGGTACAGGGGGCAGCGGTCAGGGAGCCGGTGTATTGGTAATAGCCCAGTTCGGTGGGCAACAGCTCCTTGGCACTTACTTTGGCGGGTGGGTGTACATGGTCGCCATCTGTTTTAACGGGTATCAGCGGCAACAGTTTGGTCAGCAACGGGTTTTCTGCGCCCAGTCTGAACGGCACCACGATGGCCAGCAACTGGCCGCTGGCGCTTTTGTGCAGGATGTGCGCGGCAAAGGGAAAGGATTCACCGTTGATCTGGTCACCGCCAGGTGTGTGGAAGTGAAATTGTTGAAGTGCGTACCGAACCTTGCCCAAAACGAGCTGACCGCCTTTGTCAAAACGTACCCGCAAGGTATGGCCGTCATTGGCAAGTTTGAGAGGGGCCACAGGGTAGTTGGCCAACAACGCAGGCATTCTTTTGTGAGAAACCGCTGCGGTTGTGATGCTGATCGGGGACTGGCGTTGACCGCTCTCGCACAGCGAGGCCTGGCAGGCGCTGGCAGCCAGCAGCAGAGGAACAAGGAGTGCTTTCATGTGTGTCATCAATGGGTTGAGGTCATTGTCCGGTGCTCATGCTGAACGAACGACTAAAGGGAATGCCGTCCAGTGTGCCATTGATGAGGATTTGGTAAATGGCGTAGGGTTGAAGCGCCAAGGTCGGAACCACAAAGGCTTCGTTGCTGGCGATTTCGGCGGGCACTTGCGGGTCATTGGCGTGGTTGAGCACGGCCGTGGCGATGCTGGTGCTGCCTTGCATGACACTGCTTGAGGTGATCACCAGCAGATGACCCGTGTCTGCTTTGATGTAAATCGGAGGACCAACCGTTTCGAGGGCGCTGGTCATGCTGGGAAAGGGGTTGGGGCTCTCAAACGCAGGTACAAACTGCGACGGTATATCTGTGCTGTTCTGGCATGGGTAGGTGGCCACGGTGCCGGTGCCAATTTTGATGCGACGGGCGGCGTTCCTAAAGCCATTGAGCGAGCCAAATCGGTACTCTTCATGTCGTTGGGTGCCGGAATCCACGTTGACCAAATCGGCACCAAAACCCACATCGGCACCGTCGTACAAGGCACCGCTGAGGTGGTACACCGTGTTGAGCAGGCTGCTCATGGAGGTTTCACCCCGCTGCTCCAAGGTCGGTATCACGGGGGGATTCAGGGTGTTGTAGTCCCAGGATGTGGATTCAATGATTTCGGCGACCTGAACCCCGTAGCCTTGGTAAACGGTGCGGTCCCACGGGTAGTAGCCGGTGTAGTACGGGTTGGTGGTGATGGTTTCATAGTGGCTCAACTCGGACACACCGCTGGCCACTGAAATACTGTTGAGGTAACGGGCGTGCGACAAGGCGGCCCGGTCCAGGCTGAGGTTTTGTGAAAGCGCACCAAAACCGCATAGAACACGGGCCCTTTGCAGCACATTCCATCCACCCAACTCGGCGGAGCCCGCCGCGTAGCTTGAAGTTGGGATGGTCACGGGGATAGTCGGCAGAACGGTGCCCGATCCACTCCCGGGGGGTGTTGCCCCTGTACCCGACGTGGAGCCACCACCTCCGCAGGCGATCAGCACAAGGGACAGCAGAGAACTTATTAAGAGGCGAACAAGTGGGGTCATGTTTTTAGATGCTTGAAGTGCAGGCTCAAAGGATAACGCCGAAGGCAAGGCAGAATGCTGCCATTCACAACCCGTCACAAATATACCCAATGAATACCAACGTACCGCCAGATGAAACCAACGCACGGGTCAGCCCCAACGCCGCCGACGTGCTTACGAGTGCTGACTTTGATGAACTTGACACCCTGCTGGACGACTTGCGCACCCGTTTTGACGAAACCCCTCAGTGGGAGTTTTGTGAAGGCTTCATGGCCGCGCTGGTGTGTAGCCGTCGGGTGATCCCCTCCACCGAATATTTTCCAGTCCTGCTTGAGATGGACGACGACAGTGAAACCCCTTTGTTTGTCGACGATGCGCAGTTTCAGCGGTTTTCGGCGCTGTGGACGCGACGATTCAACGAAGTCAAGGCAGCACTGGACCTGGATGTGCAATCCTTGGACGATGAGCGAGCCTACCAACCCGAAGTGATGGATTTGCGTGGCGCCATTGCCGCCTTGCCGCCTGAGCAGCGCGCTGAAATGGGCGATTCCCCCATTCCTTCGTTTGCGCAGATATGGGCCATTGGCTTCATGTACGCTGTGGAGAGTTGGCCGCAAGATTGGGCACCCCCGCGCGACAAGGAGGCTGCCAAGGTGCTCGACGCTGCGCTGGAGTGTGTGGTGGCGGTGACGGAAGACGATACCGAGCCACCCACCGTGGCGGCGTTCGAAGAAGACGGTGAACCCACCATCAGCGAGAAACGCCTCAACGACTTTGCTGATGCGGTGTGGGCGATCTACGACTTGCGTGAACTGTGGCGCAACATTGGCCCGCGTGTGGAGACTGTGCACGTGGGCGACAAGCCTGGGCGCAATGACGCTTGCCCGTGCGGCAGTGGCAAAAAATACAAAAAGTGTTGCGGCGCTTGAGACTTTTGCGCCTTTGATTCGGCTGCTTTAGCGACCCGCATGGGCGCTAAAACGCGGAGGGTCAGGGATTTTTGGCCAGGAAGCCGTTCAAAGCGGCTCGGGTTTGTCTGCGAACCAGCGTGCGGAAATAGGGTGCCCAGCCCAGTACCCAGCCGCCAAAACCCAGTGCCTGGCGGGACCAAAGCCAGAAATTGAACCGATCGGTGTGGCTGGCAATCAGACCTTCGGGGGTGAAGGTGAAGTTGGCCTCGATGATGTTGTGTACCAGGCGGTTGCTGGCGCTGAAGCGGTAATGCGCCTCCCAGTGCGCGTGCCCGGTGGTGGTGTCGGCTTGTATGTCGCGAAATTCCAGTTTCCAGTCCGTGCGGTTGCGGGCCTTGGTTGCCCCGCACAGCATGCGCCACATGCCTGCAACTTCGCGCTGTCCCTTGAGAGAAAACGCCGGGTCCTCAAAGGTGGCATCTTCGGCGTAACACGTGGCCATGGTGTCGGCATCCAGCGCCGCAAAAGCCGTGTAAAAACGAGTGAGAGTTTGGGTGTTTGGATTCATGGAGGTGACTTTACCGTTAATTGATGGCGAGCATCGTCGCCATCGTCCACATGGTCAGCGCAATCAGCGCATCAAGTACGCGCCAAGCCCGTGCGGTGGCAAAAAGGGGGGCTAAAAACCGGGCACCGAATCCCAACGCGCCAAACCACAGAAAACTGCCGGTCATGGCACCTGCACCGAAGACCCAGCGTCCGGGGTCGGGGCGCTGGTTGGCAATGGCACCGAGCAGAACCACCGTGTCAAGGTACACATGCGGGTTGAAAAAAGTAAATCCGAAGCAGGTGGCCAAGGCCACGGTCAGTGGCACGGCGCTGCCCTGTTCTGTCAACACGTGTTGGCCCTGCCAGCTGCGCCGCGCTGCCAACAGGCCGTAGCCAGCCAGAAACACCGCCCCGCCATAACGTGTGACCTGCATCAGTGTGTGGTTGTTGCGAATCAGCACCCCCGCCCCGCCAATGCCCGCCAGAATCAGCACTGCATCTGACAGCGCACAAAACAACACCAATGGCAACACGTGTTGACGCAGGATGCCTTGCCTCAGCACGTAGGCGTTTTGAGAGCCGATGGCCACGATCAGGGCCAGACCCGTGGCCAGGCCGCTCAGAAAATCAGTGTGCATCCAGATCGCTGCTCGCTGTCGATGAATGCCATGCAGTCAGATCCAGGCGCACACAAAGGCCATGGCCTTGCAAGCCATCCGACAGTTGGAGGGCGCTTTGATGCAGCTCAGCAATGCGTTTACAAATGGCCAGTCCCAGGCCCGTACCGGGCTGGTTTTGATTGGCCAGGCGGTAAAAGCGCTCCAACACCTTGTCACGTTCTTCCGGTGCGATGCCTGGACCATCGTCGCACACCGAAATAGACACACCCTGCGTGCTGGGTTTGAGCAGGATGTGGATGGTGCCGCCTGCAGGCGTGTAGTGAATCGCGTTGTCCACCAGATTGGAAATCAACATGGACAGCAAGTCGGGGTTGCCTAAAACAGGTGGCAAACCAGGTTCTGCCATCAGCTCCAGTGTCTGGCTTCGATCCATCGCAAGCAAGGCCAAGTCTGCGCAAACAGTTTGCGTTAACTCAACAAGGTTGACGTGGTCAAAAACGGGGTGAGTGTGTTGCGGGTCCAGACGAGCCAACGCCAGCAATTGGTTCACCAACCGCACAGCCCGCGCCACACTGCCTTGTAGCTTGTCCAACGCAATCTGGTGGGTCGGGGTGTCTTGCGTATGCCGGGCGTTGTAGAGCTGTGACTGAATGACGGCCAACGGTGTGCGCAGCTGGTGCGCCGCATCGTCGGAAAAACGTCGCTCATTGTCCAGTGTGTGTGCCACCCGGCCGAGCAGACCATTGAGGGCAATGACGATCGGCTGCACCTCGTCGGGCGCACTGTGGACGTCCATCGGGTTCAAGTTGCCGGGCGCACGCTGGGCGATGTCCTGGCTAAGTGCTTCCAGTGGAAGCAAGCCGCGGCGAATGGAAAACCACAGCAGCAAAAACAGCACGGGCAAACCCAGTCCCAACGGTGTTGTGGCGCTGAGGATCATGCTTCGACCAATCTGGTTACGGAAGGTGCGTGGCTCAGAGATGATGATCTTGACATGGTGGTTGATGTCATGTACCGCATAACTGCGCCACGCGATGCCCTGTTCATTAACTGCGTCGGAGTAGCCCAGATGCGTGGCCATGGGGGTGGTGGGGGCGTTGTCGGAACGAAACAGCAAGCCTCCATCATCGCGCCACAGCTGGTAGCGCAGACTGGCACCGTAGGCGCTTCCCAGATCGTCGGCTGCTGACTTTGTTGTTTTTGTTGGCGCAATGGCGACCGGCTCTCCAGATGGGGGCGTGGTGAGATCAGGGCGCAGGGCCAGGTCAGGCCAGGTGTTGAGCAGTTGCTCAATGTCAGCAGCGGGCATGACCGTCGGGGTGGATTGCAGCGCGTTGTCGTCCGGGTCCATGAGAAATAAAAAAGCCTTGGCCGTGTGCGCAAGGTGCACGTCGTACAGCGTGTCGACCTCCCGGATGTTGTCGCGGGTGGACAGCGCTGCCATCACGCACCAATACAGGAAGCTGACCACGCCCAATGCCACCAGCAAACGGTGGCTGAGCGTCAGTCGCCTACGGAACACGGGGCTCATACGTTGAGTAGAACGTAGCCCACTCCGCGCACGGTTTTGAGGTGAGATTCACCAATTTTTTGTCGCAAGTGGTGAATGTGAACCTCCAGGGCGTTGCTCTCGCCGGTGCGCCCTGGTCCAAACACGGTGTCTTCAAGTTGGTGTCGGGGCATGACTTTTCCGGCATTGACCATCAGAACTTGCAACAGTTCAAATTCGCGGTTGGACAGGTTAACCAATTGACCGTCCTGGGTGGCGATATGGGTATCGGTGTCGATCATCAGGGTGCCAACACTGATACGCCCGACATAGCCCGCCCGCCGGATCAAGGCACGCAGACGGGCAATCAGCTCCTCCATGTCGGTGGTTTTGACCAGAAAATCATCTGCCCCGCTGTCAAAACACATCACTTTGTCTCGGGTGGTGTCACGCGCGGTAAGCATCAGCACCGGCAGCGTGCTGCCGCTGTCGCGAAGTTGCTTGAGAAGGCTCAGCCCATCCAGCCCCGGCAGCGTGATGTCAAGAACGACCGCGCGGTAAAACGTCTTTGAAATGGATTCCAAGGCCACTGAGCCATTGGTGTGCCAATTGGTGTCAAATCCCGCCTTGTTCAACGCGGCTTGCAGACTGGCACCCAACATCTCATCATCTTCAACCAACAACAGTTTCATATATTCGTTTCCATTTGTAGGAGTTCGGTCAAGCGGGTCAGGGCGTGCTGCACCGTGGCTTGACGTACCGCCGCGCGATTGCCTGCGAAGTGCTGGACTTCGGTGGTGATACCACCTGGCAGCGCAAAACCGAACCAGACCGTACCGACCGGTTTGTCGGCACCGCCGCCCCCCGGCCCGGCCACGCCGGTCACGGCAATCGACACGTGCGCATGAGAGTGGCGCAGCGTGCCTACCGCCATGGCGCGCACCACCGGTTCGCTGACCGCCCCGCTGGATGCTATCAGTTCCGCATCGACACCCAGCAACTCGGTTTTGGCGGCGTTGGAGTAGGTGACCAAACCACGTTCAAACCAGTTGCTTGAGCCCGCAAGCTCGGTACAGGCCGCAGCGATTAAACCACCGGTACAACTTTCAGCAGTGGCCAGGAAGTAGTTGTTGTTTAATAATAAATTAGCCGCTATCCCACATAAAGTAATCGTAGGTTGCTCCTCAATAAGGAGTGAACTATGAGCGGCCGTCATCACCGAGTTTGCCAAAGCGCAATCACCAGCAGGGTGCAAAAGGCGGCCACCAGGTCGTCCAGCATGATGCCCCAGCCGGCCTTGCGCCAGGCCCAGGCATCGCTGGCCAAGTCCACATCGTGGTAAAGCTTGTCGGCCCAGGCCACCGGGCCAGGTTTGACGGCATCAAAAAAACGGAACAAGGCAAAAGCTGCGAGTTGGCCCAAAAAACCGGTCGGGCTGATAAGCCACAGCACCAGCCAGAAGGCCACAACTTCATCCCACACAATGCTGCCGGGGTCCATGACGCGCATGTGTTTGGCGGTGACGGTGCACGCCCACCATCCTATTGGAATGCTCAGTGCAATCAGCCAGCCCCATTGGAGGACGGTCAGGCGGTTTTGAAGCAAGGCAAACAAGCCCCATGCCCACAGTGTGCCCATGGTGCCCGGTGCTTTGGGACTCAGCCCCGAGCCAAATCCCATCGCAATCACATGGGCCGGGTGCGCCATCATGAAGTGGCCCGTTGGGGGTATTGGTCGAGAAGAGGTGTCAGGCATGGCGCAATTATCGTTGTGTTGTCTATCGCGATGCTGATGGATAACCCTGCACAAAGTGACAGGTTAAAGCTGACACAATGGATTCCGTGCTGCAAGTTTTGATCATTACTTTCCCATTTTTTGCTTTGGTCCTTTGCGGCTATCTGGCTGCACGCAGGCGCTTGCTGCCTCTGGAGGCCATTCCTGGTTTGAACGGGTTTGTGCTGTTTTTTGCGCTGCCTTGTATGTTGTACCGATTTGGGGCCACTACGCCGATTGCGCAATTGCTTGATGTCGGCGTGCTAGTGACGTGGTTGCTGTGTGGTTTTGTGATGGTCGCGTTCACGGTGGCCGTCAGCCTGAACCACCGTACCCGTTGGAACGATGCCGCATTTGGTGCCTTGGTAGCCGCTTTCCCGAACTCCGGTTTCATGGGTGTGCCGCTGCTGGTAGCGCTGATGGGGGCCGCTTCGGCCGGCCCGGTGATCCTGACGGTCATGATCGACTTGATCTTCACCTCATCCCTGTGTATCGCGCTGTCGCGGCTCGATGGTGCGGACAAACACGGGGCGGCTGTGGCGTTGAAAAATGCGCTGAAAGGGGTGTTGGTCAACCCCATGCCGTGGTCCATTTTGCTGGGTGGATGTGTATCTGCGGCGGGCTGGATTCCCCCTAAACCCTTGACCCAAACGGTGGGCTTGTTGGCAGATGCCGCTTCACCCGTGGCCTTGTTCACGATTGGCTCGGTGTTGGCGCGCTCGCAAATGCTGGCCGCCTCAGGGCATGTGGTGGCGCCTTTGGTACGCGACTATTTGCCGGTGGCCCTGTTTAAACTTTTTTTGCACCCGGCTCTGGTATTGGGCTGTGGGACGGTGCTGATGTACCTGGGCTTGCCTTTGTCTCGTTTCGTGCTGGTGGTGCTGGTGTTGACTGCCGCTTTGCCCAGCGCCAGCAATGTGTCGCTGCTGGCGGAACGGTTTGGTGCAGACAATGGGCGCATTGCCCGGATCATCCTGGTGTCAACCGCCACGGCGTTCCTGACTTTTTCGCTGGCGGTTTCTTTATTGACCTGAACCCACAGTTTTTGGGAGTTGTCCCAAAGTTGCTCGAGTATTGATATGTATCAAAAAAAATGGGCACCCATGGGTGTGTAATCTGACCCAATACTTTTTTGATCTATAGGGTTTACCGACCCGCCACTTGAAAGAATGCAATGACTGCCTGGTTTTCCTACACAGCGTTTGCTGTGACTGTGGTACTCGCCAGTACCGCCCTGTTTTTCTTTACCTTGACCCGTGGTGCGCTGTTGATGCGCGGCTTTGCCGGGCGTCTCACCCATGACGCTGCACATGTCTACCCCATTTACTCCAACATGCGCCTGATTCGTCTGATCGACTGGCAGCCCATTATTTCCGCGATTTTGCTGTTTCAGTACAGCAACCTGGTGTCGATCATTGTGCATGGCCTCAATCGCGACAATTTGAAGGGCAAACAAATCCTGATCACCTCTTGCGCCTTTGGCAATGTCATGCCGCGTGTGACGCAGGCCGCCATTGATTCCGGTGCCAGCAAGGTGCTGGTGGCTGACATCATTCAAAACGAGCTGGATCACGCTGAGCGCAAGATGACGGTGTACGCTGGCAAGACCGCTTATGCCCAGGACAACGCCATTGCCATGAAGCAGGCCGACAGTTCAGTCAGTGCCAATGTCATGTTTTTCTTGCTCCATGAGTTGCCCAATGATCTCAAAAATGAAGCCATCAAAGAAGCCATGCGCGTGCTGGAACCGGGCGGCAAACTGTATCTGGGTGAGTTTCACCGCCCAAGCACCTGGGTGCTGCGCGCCCTGAGCTGGACTTACTTCAAGGTGTTTGAGCCCTATGGCCTGTCCTTGTGGAACACGCACGACCCGGTCTTGCAACTGCAAGCCATGCCAGGTGTGAAGTGCGAGCGCCATACGGTGTTTTTTGACAACTTCCAGGTCATTGTGGCCACCAAACCTGCCTGATTCGTTCCCAATTTCTGGGCCGGCTCAGATGCTGAGCGGGTCCACGTCAATCGCCCAACGCAGCACGCCTTTGCACTCCGGTCGCGACCGGGTGTGTTGTAGCGTGTCCTGCCAGTGGGCTAAAAATCGCTGCAACGCGGCCCTAGACGGGCTTTCAATGAGCATTTGGGCGCGCTCTACGTTGGCAATGCGCGCAATCGTCATAGGTACGGCGGGGTAGAGCGTCAGGTGTGGCAACAGTGCACTGAGTTCATCTTGTTGTGCTGCGGCCTGGCTGGCCAGATTTAAAAATTCCTGCGCCACTTCCTGCGTTCGTGCATCCGCACGCACCAGCGCCTGAAAACTCATCGGCGGCATGCCGGCTTGTTGCCGCTCGTTCAACTGTGACGCCGCAAAGGCTGGGTAGTCGTGGTTTTTGAGCGACTCGTACAGGGGGTGCGTGGGGTGTTGGGTTTGCAGCCACATTTCGCTTTTGTTTGCCACGGCAGCGTCACGCCCGGCACGCCCCGCCGCTTGCATCAACAGGCTGAACAGGCGCTCTGGGGCACGAAAGTCGCTGGAAAACAAGGCGTTGTCAGGGTTGATGGCTGCCACCAGCGTGATCCGACGGAAGTCGTGGCCCTTCGCGATCATTTGTGTGCCCACCAGCACGTCCACATCACCGGCATGCACCTGCGCCAGCTGAGACTCCAGTGCACCCTTGAGCTTGGTGGTGTCGGCATCAATGCGCACGACGCGTACCGCTTGTCCGTCCGGGCGGCGAATGTCTACCAGCAGCTCCGTCAGATGTTCTTCCAGCCGTTCGGTGCCGCGACCAATGGTGGAAATGTCCATGTTGCCGCACTCGGGGCAGGCGCGCGGCACACGCTCAGAAAAACCGCAGTGGTGGCAACGCAGGGTGCGGTCAATTTTGTGAAACACGCGAAACGCGCTGCAGTTGGGGCAGGTGCTTTTCCAGCCACAGTCGGTGCATTCCAGCACTGGCGCATAACCACGCCGGTTCAGAAACAGCATGCTTTGTTCGCCACGCTCTATCCGCTGGGCAATGGCCGTCAACAACGGCGGGGCAATGATGCAGCGCTTGGGCTGGTGGTTCATGTCCACCCGCCGAACCAGGGGCAACTGGCCACTGCCGATGCGGCTCGGCATGTTCAGCCGCAGATAGCGCCCGCCTTCAGTCGCGGGGCGGCTGTGGTACCAGCTTTCAAGTGAAGGAGTGGCCGAACCCAGCATCACTTTGATGCCTTCCCGATGACCACGGTAAATGGCCAGGTCTCTGGCCGAATAACGCGCCCCTTCGTGGCTTTTATAGCTGGGGTCGTGTTCTTCGTCCACGATGATCAGTTGGAGTTGGGGCATGGATGCAAACACCGCCATGCGTGTGCCCAGCACAATGCGGGCCGCGCCGCTGTGTGCCGCCAGCCAGCTGTTCAGGCGCTGCGCCGGGGTCATGCCGCTGTGCATCGACACTACGGCGTCTTCGCCATGCAGGCCGGCAAAACGAGACTTGAAGCGATCTTCCAGTTGTGGGGTGAGGTTAATTTCGGGCACCATCACCAGGACTTGGGCATCGGGTGCACTGGCCAGCAGTTGTGCGGTGCATTGCATGAAGACTTCGGTCTTGCCGCTGCCGGTTGCGCCAAACAGCAGGAAGGGACCGGAATATTGATTGAATTGGCTTATAGCCCCCGATTGTTCTGCCGTCAGCGCTACGTTATAAATAGCATCTGGTGGATTGACCAAGGCCTGTTTTTCGGTGTCATTCGAACTGTGCGCTGGTTCGGCCGGCGGTTTTTTATCGGTATCGAGGTGGGAAGCGGCTTTTGCCAGCTTCTTGAGCCTGCGGGTCAATTGAATGCTGCTCAAGTCCCGAAGTTGCGGCGGCAAGGCGGCCAACGCCACTTCGCCCACCGAGCGCTGGTAGTAGCTGGCGGCAAAGCTGACCAGGGCACGCCAGTGCGGGCTGAGGGCGGGGAGTGCATCCAGCACCGCGGTGATCGGGCGCAGCTTGGTTTGATCAAGTGCCTTTCCATCGGATGGTGCGGGCTTGTCGTTCCACACCACACCCAGCACGTCACGCGTGCCCAGCGGCACCCTGACCAGCGTGCCTGCTGGCAGTTGGCAGGTGTGCGAATAGGTCAGCACGCCAGCCATCAGGCTGTAGATGGGGGTATGTACCAGCACCTGATTCAGCTCAGTACCAGATACGGGTGGTTGCGACAGATTGTTCAAGTGAACTTGCGAAATGACGGTTAAGTGCTTGATTTTCAGGTGTTTTATCGGTCATCCAGTTTTTATGTGGATAACTTTGTTGATAAATACGGGTTAGACCTCGCCAGGCCTTCAAAATCAAGGCTTTTTACAGCTTGCCCGGAAAATAGGCAGTTTTATAAAATCCTTAACAATCAATCACTTACGTTCGCTATTGCTTTGCTAGCAAAGTTTGAAAACTGGGTTGTTTGATTTGTAAAGTGTTCGCTTTTTTGTGTACAAGTAGCAAAAAAATTACATCCCAAAGACCAAAACAACCCAAAAAGTGCTAGTGCTTGTGCCCGTTATCAGCAGGCGCTGCGCATTTTGCGTGAATGGTTGTGAACCGCCTCCACCAGGGTTCCCACGTGTTCGGGTGGGGTGTATTGGCTGATGCCGTGCCCCAGGTTGAAGATGTGGGTCGGACCCGTGCCGCTGCCACTGTGGGGTGTGCCAAAGGCATTGAGCACCTTGATGGCTTCGGCCTCGATTTGTTCGGGTTTGGCAAACAACACGTTGGGATCGAGGTTGCCTTGCAGCGCTTTGGAGCCGCCCACGAGCGCACGCGCTTTAGTGAGGTTGACCGTCCAGTCCAGGCCAAGTGCATTGCAGTCGAGCTTTTCCATTTCGTCCAGCCACAGACCACCGCCCTTGGTGAACACAATGCTGGGAATGCGTGCGCCGTTGTATTCCTTGTGCAACTGTGACAGCACCCGGCGGGTGTAGGCCAAGCTGAATTCCTGGAACGCGCCGTCAGCCAGCACACCGCCCCAGCTGTCAAAAATCATCACCGCTTGCGCGCCGGCTTCAATCTGGGCGTTCAGGTACTGCGCAATCGTGTCGGCGTTGATCTGCAAAATGCGGTGCATCAGGTCTGGGCGGCTGTACATCATGGACTTCACCAAGCGGTAGTCGTCCGAGCCAGCACCCTCAACCATGTAACAAGCCAAGGTCCAGGCGCTGCCAGAAAATCCAATCAGCGGAACACGTCCATTCAAAGCCTTGCGGATCGAGGTCACCGCATCGAACACATAACGCAGCTTGTCCATGTCCGGCACTTCAAGCTTGGCCACAGCCGCTTCGTCACGCACCGGGGTCGCAAATCGGGGGCCTTCCCCTTGGGCAAAGGACAGGCCCAAGCCCATGGCGTCGGGTACGGTCAAAATGTCGCTGAACAAAATGGCTGCATCAATCGGGAAACGGTCGACGGGCTGCAGGGTGACCTCGGTGGCGTAGTCGGTGTTGGTCGCCAGACCCATGAAGCTGCCTGCTTTGGCGCGGGTGGCACAGTATTCAGGTAAAAAACGTCCGGCTTGACGCATCATCCAGATCGGGGTGTAGTCTGTGGCCTGGCGCAAACAGGCGCGCAGAAAGGTGTCGTTTTGGAGCGGCGCGTAGGGAGAGGTGGTGGTGGTAGGGTTCATGGCAATATTGTCGCACCACCACACCGGCTTTCGAAAACCGGGGCGGCTAGGGTTTTGCAGCGTTTGGGGTTGGCGCGGAGGCGGCCTTGGCTGGGGCGTCCGGGATTTGCATGGCGCCGTCTTCAAATGTGCCGGCATCGGCATCGGTATGACAGGCGGCGCAGTTGCTTTTGCTTTTGACGAGGGGATTTGCCCAGTCAGAACCGGTAATTTCGCGGTGCTTCCTGATCCAGTAGGGGGTTTCCGTGATGCGCAACGGGGTGGTTTTGGCGGGGATGGAGCGGTCGATCTTGAAAGCCGCTTCCACAGCGTGGTTTTCAGCCGCGTTGTCCACCATGAATTTTAGGATGGCATCCGAAGTGGCTTTATCAAAACCGAGGTCTGTGCCAAAGTGTTTGTCCTGCTCCGCCATGATTTTTTGCCAGGAACGCGCAGGCAGCAGGGCCGGGTAAAACACCGCATGGCAGGAGCCACATTCGTCACGCCACTGCCGGTTGTCCGGCAACTGTTTACCAACGAACTTGACGTGAGGCTCTGTCTCAACAGGGCGCTGCGTCTGTGACAACTCGGGTTGACGATCAACTTGGTTGGCAATGGCGTAACTGAACCACCAAAAACCAAAGCCCAGCATGGCCAGCAGCAGCAACGCCGCAACCAGCGCCCGGGAGGTGGTTTTTGGCGTGTCTGCTGCGGCCTGCTTGAAGCCGGTGAGCATCGAGCGCGCCAGGTTTTCTTTGTGCAACAGGCTTTCTACGACCACGCCGGCCAGATGCACCCCTACCAGCAAGAGCATGAGCGTGGCGAAGAGTTCATGCAGTTTCTTGATGTAGCGGGCTTGGTCAAAGCCGAACCAGGCCGTTGCCAGTCCATGTTGCTCATCCGCACCGAGCGTCAGGATGCCGGTGATGCCGATCACCACGACCAGGGCCAGCAGCAGGTAAATGGCCAGGCTGCCGGTCGGGTTGTGGCCGATGTGGCGGGGGGCTTGGCGTTTGATCACCTGTTTGAGGTAATCAGCCGCCGCCCTTGGGCCAAACCAGAAGCTGGAGAAACGTGAAAAGTGTGAGCCAGCAAACCCCCAGACCAGCCTGAACAAGACCAAGCCAAGCATGAGGTAACCCAAGAATACGTGGATCGAACGCCAGCGGTCGCCCTCACTGGTCAGCCAAGCCAGAGCGAAACTGCCCGCCAGCGTCCAGTGGAACAAGCGCGTGGGTAAATCCCAGATCAGGGTGCGGTTCATGCAAAGGTACTTTCAACTGTTGGCGTGGCGGGTGGCCGCGTGGTGCACTCAAGGACACAGTGGCCTTGATCGATGGGGGTCAACTTCGGCTATTTGGGGATACGGACGCGGTCTTCGTCAAAATCACCCTTGTCAGCCCCGCTGTGGCAGGCGCTGCAATTGCTGCGGTTCTTGACGGCGGGGCGCTTCCAGACTGCCGCGCCCACTTCACGGTGTTTGGAGGTAAACCATTGGCTTTCGGTGATGCGCAAGGGTGTATCGGTGGAAGTCCAGCGTTTGGAGGCGTTTTTCTCCAGATAGGTGGCGATTTCCTGTGTGTCTTGCAGGGACAGCGAGGCGTCGACACCAAAGTGTTTGCCAAGCCCCGACATCACTTTCTCCCAGGATGCGGCCGGTAGTCCAGCTGGTGGATAGGCGATATGGCAGCTGCTGCATTCGGTATGCCATTTGGCAGAAGGCTGGGCGTGTGCACCAAATGTGGTGGCCGCGAGCAGGGCGAGAACGGATGCCTGAACCAGTTGGGTAATTCTCATAGTTACTTTCTTTACTTGACCGACAACAGATAAGTGACGAAGTCACCCTTTTCCTGGGTGGTGCAGACCCGGCCCAACGCATCGTTGCAATTGCGACGGAACCACTTTTCGACGTTGGCCGCATCGGTCAAACGTTTCGGGTTCGCGCTGGGGGCCATCGGATCAATGGTTTTATTGGTTTTGGCGTGTTTGCCGACGTTTTTTGGGGAGTCGGTATGGCATGACGAGCATGACAACTGATTCGGCCCCACCGTGGTATACAGGGTTTGACCCGCAGCGGCGCTGAAGTCTTTGAAGGCGGCGTTTTCCTGCTTGGCCTGGGCTTTGTAGCCGTCCAGAACGGTGTTGGCGCTGGCGGCGATGGGCAGTGCCATGGCCAGGCAGGTCAGTAGCCCGGAGAGTTTGAGTTGGAGTGTCATCGTTTCAACCTGTGAGTGAACATGGCTGAATCTTAGAGACGTGGTCTTAAGCTAATCTTATTGGGCTTCCAATCCATCACTGTTGTGGTGACTGCGCCTGGTGTTGCCGTTGGACGATCCGCCGCTTGTGGCCTGGCCACGCAAGATTGGGACCTCGAACGAGGCCACCGGCACGCCGTGCCGTGGCCGCTGAATGGCGGTTAAAGCGCCGCCAACGCGCTGCGCACTTCACTCACCGACAAAATTTCTGACAACACCACCGGCGCATGGTCCTTCTGGTAAAGCACGTACACCGGCACGCCGTTGCGCCCCAGTTGGGCCAATGCGGCGGTGATGACCGGGTCGCGGCGCGTCCAGTCGGCGCGAAGCAAGGCCACTTTTTTGGTGGCAAAGTCACTTAGGACATCCGCGTTGACCAAGGTGGTTTTCTTGTTGTACTGGCAGGTCACGCACCAGGCTGCGGTGAAGTCGACAAACACGGGGCTACCACTGGCCAGCATATCGTCCACCTTGCCAGGAGCCCACGGTTGCCATAACGCGGTATGAGCGATGCTGTTGGGTGTGTCGGTTGGTTTTATAACATTCTGGCCTAAAGCCCACGTTAATGCTGCCAATGCAGCTATTGAAACAGTAGTTAAAAATGCCCGACTTCGTCCGGGTAGTCCCACCGCCCACACGAGCATGGTCAGTCCCAATAACAAGGCCAGCAGGGCAGCTGCCCCGTCCACACCGGTTTGTTGGCCTAACACCCAAACCAGCCAGATCACGGTGGCAAACATCGGAAACGCCATGGCGCGGCGGAAGGTGTCCATCCAGCCACCGGGCCTGGGCAAATGCCGAGCCAACGCAGGTGACCAACTGGCCGCCAGGTAGGGCAAGGCCATGCCCACACCAATGGTTGCAAAAATGGCCAACGCCTGGGCAGACGGCAAGGCCAGGGCCAGCCCCAATGAGGCCCCCATGAACGGCGCGGTGCAAGGTGAGGCGATCACCACTGCCAGAACGCCGGACAAAAACGCGTTCACGGCGGGATTTTTCGCCTCCAGCGTGGCCACGCTGCTGGGGACAAATTGGCCCACTTCAAACAGTCCTGCCAGATTGAGTCCAATCAGGGTGAACAGGGTCGCAAGGCCCGCCACGACCAGCGGTGACTGCAGTTGAAAGCCCCAGCCCAGTTGTTCGCCCGCGCTGCGCAGGGCCAGCATCAGGGCACCCAGGGCGACAAAAGACACCACCACACCGGCGCTGTAAGCCAGTCCGCCAATGCGCTGGTTTCGCGGGTGGTCGCCATGCAGCGCAAACCCCACGACCTTGATTGCCAGCACCGGGAACACGCAGGGCATCAGGTTCAGGATCATTCCGCCCAACAGTGCGCCCAGCAGCGCCAGCCAAAGCGAGGTGGGCAGGTTGGGGGCCGTGCCGGGTGTTGAATTGGCCACTGGTGTGGTGCTCGCCAGGTACGGCACAGCGCCCAAAGCCGGGGCTGCGGGCCAGGTGCCGCTGACCTTGGCCTGGGTCGAAAAGCCTTGGCGCTCCGCGTCCGCTTGTGTGGCCAGCACCAGCGGCATCACTTCAGGACTGGAACCCCGCTGCGAGGAAATTGGGATCGTCGCCGTCCAGACCGCGCCTTGCCAGACCTGCTTCCAATCCGCGGCGGTTTCGATGATTTCTGGCGTTTCCGGGAAAAAGTCGAGTGTCTTGCCTTGTGCCGACGGGGGCAGCCCGACGACCGACACCTTGAGCTTGTTGCCTTCTATCGTGATGCTGGACGCTTCCTTGAGTGGGGTTGGGCGTGCCTTGAGGGCCGCGTCAAATGGCGCACTGTGGCTGGCGGTGGAGCCTTTGACCGGAATGCGGAGGGTGAATTCGCCGTCTTGCGGCACACATTCAGTTTTGCAAACCAGCCAGCTGGCCTGTAACTTGATGGACAGTTCAGGGGGTGAACCGGCGGGTTTGAAGTCATGCGTGATGGTCAGCGGCACCGGCAACAGTACGGTGTTGTCATACCCATAGTTGGCCAGGTTGCCAATGGGCAGTTTTTTGGGCACCGGCCAGGCGATGTCGCCAGCCTGCACGCCAGCGGGCAAGGTCCAGGTCAACGAGGTGGGCTGGCCGGAATCCCCCGAGTTCTTCCAGTAAGTGTGCCAGCCGGGCTGGTGGGTGAGCTGCAGACCGACCCATACCGTTTGATCAGGGCCAACACCGTCTGGCGCATGGGCCATGAGCTCCGCGCGGATTTGCTCCGTCTGGACGGTGTTTTTTATAGAAATTTGGGCTATAGCCCTCGTCGATAAGGCACAGAAAGCTATCAAAATAATAGCTAATAAATGGTGTAGTGGGCGTGGGGTCAGTGTCATGGTGGAATTGGATGCCGTGCGGCGCGTGAAGTTCCTGCGGGGTTGCCAAGACTCAAAGATCGGCATCGCCGGGAAACAAGGAAGGTTGGTCGGGCTGTTTGTCAAATACAGCAGGCAATTTGGTAGGAGCGTTGATGCGAAGTTGCTTGTTGACGTTCATGCGGCCAAACACCACTTCAATGTCAGAAGCCGTCACGCCAAAATGCGGTGCCAGAAAGCGTAGCATGTGGTCGGTGGCGCGGCCCGCCACCGGGGCGGCGGTCACGCTGACCTTGAGCTGTTTGCCAAAAGGTTTGCCGATGGCATCTTTGCTGGCGCTGGGTTTGCCCAGGATATTGACGACCAACACGTCGCCATCCCATGCAAAAAAGGAGTCGCCGGTAAGGTTGCGGGAGCGTTTTGGAGGCATGTGCCAATGATAGCGGCCTCTATCTACAATCTCGCCATGGATGCAAAACAGCTTTTGCGGGCACCTGCCGGGGCTGTTTGTTGCGAATTGCGTCCCCCACTACCGATCTGATGACCATGTCCAATCTACCTGCTTGCCCCCAATGCACCCTTGAAAACACCTACCCTGATGGTGACAACTATGTTTGTCCGGATTGCGGTTTTGAGTGGCCCCAAACCGCTGAGGCAGCGGCGGGTGATGAAGCCAGCGGCCCGGTGAAGGATGCCAACGGCAACCTGCTGGTTGATGGCGATACGGTGATTTTGATCAAAGACCTGAAGGTCAAAGGCTCGTCCATTGTGCTAAAAAAAGGCACCAAAATCAAAGGCATCCGTTTGCCTGAGGGCGCAGGTGACCATGAAGTCGACTGCAAAACCGACCAGGGTGCGTTCATGCTCAAAGCCGAATTCATGAAAAAGGCCTGACCCGCCCAACACGTCACCGTTTAAAGGAAGCAATGAGCACCTCGTCTCGCTACTGGTCTGACTGGACCACCGCCGATTTTGAGCACTTGCGTGCCAGCGGTGATGCGGCGCGCACCATTGCCGTCTTGCCAGTGGCAGCCACCGAGCAACATGGCCCGCATTTGCCTTTGAGTGTGGACACGGTGCTGGTGAACGGACTGGTGGACGCAGCGGCAGTGCAGCTGCCTTCAGACTTGCGTGCGCTTTTTTTGCCCACCCAGTCAATTGGTCTGAGTCCGGAACATGCGGGCTTTGCGGGTAACTTGACGCTCAAGAATGAGACCATTCTTCGGCTCTGGACGGACATTGCCGAGTCGGTGGCGGCCAGCGGCATCAAAAAAATGGTGCTGTTCAATGCCCACGGTGGCAATGTATCGGTGATGGACATGGTCGCGCGCGACCTGCGTGCCCGCCTGGGCATGCTGGTGTACAGCGTGAGCTGGTTCAATCTGCCGCTGATCGACGCGCAAGGTGCAGACGCCAACGCTTTGTTTGATGCGCAGGAGCATCGTTTTGGCATCCATGCCGGTGACATCGAAACATCGATGATGCTGGCACTGGATCCTGAGCATGTTGATATGTCTCAGGCGCAGAACTTTGCATCGACTTCGCTGGTGCGAGCAGCGCAGTTTGACATTCTCGGAAACGGCAAAAGCGCCAAGCTTGCCTGGCAAACCCAGGATTACAACGCCGCAGGCGCGGTGGGCCATGCCGCAGCGGCTACACCTGAGAAAGGGCGCGCTGTGGTGGAGGCTGCTGGTCGTGCACTGGCCCGGTTGCTGACTGAGATTGACCGTTTACCGCCTGATACCTTGGTGGCTTCGCCGCTGTCTGTTTGACCATGGTAGCTTACGATTTTCTGGCGCTGGGCGCAGCGGCCTGCTGGGCTGTGGGCGGGGTGACATCGGTCACGCCATCGCGCCATTTGGGGGCCTTTGCCTTTACCCGTTGGCGCATGTTGCTGGTGGCGCTGATGCTGTGGACGGTGGTGGCCAGCACCGGGGTGTGGCGCAGTTTTTCGCCCCATGCGGTGGGGTTCATGGCTTTAAGTGGGTTGGTGGGCATTTTTGTGGGTGATACGGCACTGTTTGCGGCGGTCAACCGTCTGGGCCCGCGTCGGGCCGGGGTGTTGTATGCCAGCAATGCGGTGTTTGGTGTGGTGCTCGGGGCAGTGCTGCTGGGGGAGCGCATGAGCCTGCAGGCGATGCTGGGGGCGACGTTGACCGTCGCCGGTGTGATGACCGCCATGCTGTTGGGGCGGCACAAGGGTGACCCCCATGCTTGGGAAACAGATCACGGTCACGTGGGGACGGGGGTGGCACTGGCGCTGTTGTCCGCGCTGTGCCAGGCGGTCGGGACGTGGATTGCCAAACCAGTGATGGGGAGTGGTCTGGACCCAGTGGCGGCTTCGGCGGTTCGTGTGAGTGCGGCCACTTTGCTTCATTTTGTGTTGCTGGTCGGCGGTTTTCGGGCCGCACGTGCGCAACAAACGCCTACCTTGCGTGTCTTGGCACAAACCGGGCTTAATGGTTTGATAGCCATGGGGGTCGGCATGACGTTGCTGCTGTTTGCCTTGCAAAAGGGCGATTTGGGCGTGGTTGCCATCCTGTCGTCGGTGTCGCCCATTTTGTTGCTGCCCTTGTTGTGGTTCCAGCTCAAACGTGCCCCTGCGCCAGGCGCTTGGGTGGGGGCCGCACTGACGGTGGCGGGCACGGCGTTGATCCTGTGGCGCTGAGGGGCAACCCGTTTTCAAGATTTAGGTAGGGCTCTCCAAGCATTTTTGCTGCATTGCAACAAAAATGCTTGCAAGCCTTCGGGGTTTCCCTATAATTCGTCTTATGCTGCACTGCAACATAATTGTTGAGGTAGCTGTAAAGTCCCTCCATCCACCCAAAAAGGAACACATCATGTACATCACTGCTGACCAAATAACCGCTGCCAACAAAGCCAATCTTGAAGCCGTCAAAGGCCTGTCCACCAAGTCTTTTGCTGGTGTGGAAAAGCTGGTTGAACTGAACCTGGCTGCTGCCAAGGCCCTGTTGAACGATTCTTTCAAGCATGCAGAAGGCCTGTTGGCTGCTAAAGACCTGCAGTCAGTTTTTGCTTTGCAAACCGCTGTGACGGCTCCAATTGCTGAAAACACAGTGGCCTATGGCCGTCATGTGTATGGCATCGTGGTGGAAGCTGGTGCTGAATTCACCAAGGCTCTGGAAGGTAAGTCTGGCGAAGCTCAAAAAGCGTTCAACCAAGTGGTTGAAAACGTCTCCAAAAACGCACCTGCTGGCTCTGAGTCAGTGGTTGCTGTGGTCAAGAGCGCCTTGGCTTCCAGCCAAAGCGCCATCGAGTCCGCGCAAAGTGCTGCTAAACAAGCGTTGGCCATGGCTGAGAGCAATTTCTCTGCAGTGAC
>CAIOAQ010000189.1 GCA_903856025.1 uncultured beta proteobacterium | reverse complement strand
TCGCGCGAGGTGCCGGTCCACTCAAAACCAAAGCCCGGTGGGAGCTGGCTGGCCAGTTGCTCCATCTCATCCAGTGCGGCTCCGGTGCTGTAGCCGGGGGCTGCGCTGCCCCCGATACGCATGGCCGGGTAGCCGTTGTAGCGCACGGTCTGCATGGCTCCGGTGACCCAGCGGGTGCTGGCAAAGGCAGACAGTGGCAGCATCTGTCCTTTGCTGTTGGTCACAGGCAGCTTGAGCAAGTCGTCGGGCTGCATGCGTGCCGGTGCGTCGGCTTGGACCATCACGCGCTGCAAGCGGCCTGCATTTGGAAAGTCGTTGGCATACGCGGAGCCGAGCGCGGTAGAAATGGTGGCATTGATGGCATCGAAGCTCACGCCCAAAGCGCTGGCTTTGTCGCGGTCAATGTCGAGTTGTAACTGTGCTGCGTCTTCCAGGCCGTCGGGGCGCACTTGCGTCAGAATTTTGCTTTTGCCCGCCATACCGAGCAACTGGTTGCGTGCGGCGAGCAGCGCGTCGTGGCCCAGGCCAGCGCGGTCTTGCAGCCGGAAACTGAACCCCGATGAGGAGCCAAGTTCAGGAATCGGGGGCGGGCTTAAGGGGAAGATGAACGCATCTCGAATACCCATCAGCGCGCCGAAGGTGCGCCCAGCCAGCGCTTGCGCAGAATGGTCTTGGCCTGGTCGCTGCGCCCAGTCTTTGAGCGTAACGAAGGCCAGTGCAGCGTTTTGCCCCTGACCTGAAAAGCTGAAGCCCAGTACGCTGACCATGCCCTCTACTTCAGGTTGTTTGAGCACAAAGCCTTCGACCTGCTGCATCACAGCCAGCGTGCGCTCTTGTGTGGCACCAGGCGGTAATTGCACGTTGACCAACATGGTGCCTTGGTCCTCGTTGGGCAAAAACGAGGTCGGCAAGCTTCTGTACATCCAGGCCGCGCCGGCGACGATGGCCAGGTAGATCACCAGGTAGCGTCCGGCATGCGGCAGCAGCTTGGCAACACCACCCTCATAGGTTTTGGCGGTCTTAGCAAACCCCCGGTTGAACCAGCCAAAAAAACCGCTCTTGGCGTGGTGGTGACCAGCCTCGACAGGCTTGAGCAGTGAGGCACACAGCGCCGGGGTGAGCGACAACGCCAAAAAGGCCGAGAACGCAATCGACACGCCCATGACTGCCGCAAACTGGCGATAAATGTTGCCAATAGAGCCGCTGAAAAAAGCCAGGGGAACAAACACCGAGATCAGCACCACCGTCACACCAATGATTGCACCGGAAATTTGCCCCATGGCTTTTCGTGTGGCCAAAAGCGGTGATAGGCCTTCTTCGCTCATGATGCGTTCGACGTTTTCGACCACCACAATGGCATCGTCCACCACAATGCCAATCACCAGCACCATGGCAAACATGGTCAACACATTGATGGAGAACCCCATGGTGAGCAACGTGGCGAAGGTGCCCAGCAACGCAATGGGTACCACCAGCGTCGGGATGAGGGTGTAACGCCAATCCTGCAAAAACAAGAACATCACGAAAAACACCAATGCGATGGCTTCTAACAAGGTTTCTGCAACTTGTCTCAGTGAGGTCTCAATGAAGCGCGAACTGTCATAGGGAATGGACCAGGTCATTCCTTTTGGAAAAAACCTTTCCAGCTCTGTCATGCGCTGGCGAATCGCTTTGGCGGTGGCCAGTGCATTGCCGCTGGGTGACAACTGCACACCGATGCCGGTTGAGGGTTTGCCGTTGAGTCTGGCAGAGGGGGAATAGGCTTGAGCACCCAATTCAATTCGTGCCACGTCCTTTAGGCGAACTGCAGAGCCATCCGGGTTGGCGTGCAGCAGCACGTTGCCAAACTCGGCCACGCTGGCCAATTGACCATTGACCACCACGGTGGCGGCAATGCCCTGGCCGGCCACATTAGGCAGGCTGCCAATTTCACCCGCAGACACCTGTGCATTTTGTGACCGAATGGCGGCTGTGACATCCGCTGCAGACAGGTTGAAGCTGAGTAATTTTGCCGGATCAATCCAGATGCGCATGGCGCGTTCGGTGCCAAAGAGCTGGGCTTGGCCGACACCGCTGATGCGCTGCAACTCTGGCAGGACACTGCGCGAAGCGTAGTCACCCAAAGCCACCGGGTTCAGTGCAGGATCCTCAGATGAAAGAATCGCAAACAGCAGGAAATTGCTGCGCGCCTTGTCCACCCGAACGCCTTGCTGCGTCACTGCAGCGGGCAGACGCGGACTGGCACGGCTCAGACGGTTTTGCACATCCACTTGCGCCAGATCGGGGCTGGTGCCCGGCTGAAAACTCAAGGTAATGGAGCCTGTACCGTTGGCTTGTGCGACCGACTCCATGTAGATCAGGCCGGGTGAGCCGTTCATCTCTTGCTCTACGATGGACAGCACACTGTCTTCCAGCGTTTGGGCAGACGCACCCGGGTAAGTCGCCGAAATCACGATGGAGGGCGGTGCAACGGGCGGGTACTGGGCAATTGGCAGCTGCGTGATGGCCACTGAGCCCATGACGATGATGAACAGTGCGATGACCCATGCGAAGATGGGTCGGTCGATGAAAAACTTAGCCATGAGATTGGCTCCTTAGTGCGCAGCGCTGGCGGCTGAGCTGGCCGGGGCAGCGGCAGCCGGTGCAGAAGCACCGCCTTCAGCGGCCGATGCTTTTGCAGGTGCACTGCCCGGTGCTTGCCACGGTACCGGTTTCACAGGTGCGCCACCACGAAGCTTTTGAAAACCGTCTACCATGACCTGCTCGCCGTCTTTCAGGCCGTTCAAGATCACCCACTGGCCGCGCTGTTGAGCGCCCACCTTGACCGGACGCGGAGCTACTTTGCCGTCGCTTCCAACCACCATCACCGAGTCACCTTGGGGTGAGCGTGTCACGGCTTGCTGGGGCAGGGTGATGGCATTACCGGCCTGCGCCTGTTCGAGTCGCACGCGCACAAACAGTCCTGGCAGCAACGTGCCCTTGGGGTTGGGTACTTCCGCGCGCAACGTGATCTGGCCGCTGGTGGTATCCACCGTCAGGTCAGAAAATAACAGCTTGCCGGATTTGGTGTATTCAGAGCCGTCGTCGAGCACAAGGCGCACGCTGGCGGCTTGTGCGCCAGCACGCTTGAGTTGACCGGCTTCCAGCGCACTGCGCAGTTTCATCACTTCAGCTGCGGACTGTGTGAAATTGATGTACATCGGATCAGTTTGCTGGATCACTGCCAATTGGGTGGCTTCCCCTTGGCCCACCAGTGCACCTTCGGTGACCAAGGCGCGGCCAATGGTGCCACTGATCGGTGCCGTGATGGCCGCGTAGCCTAGGTTGATGTGTGCGGTTTGTTCTGCCGCCTTGGCAACAGCCACATCCGCTGCTGCGAGCTTTTCGGCGGCCTGGGCGTTCACAAATTCCTGCTGACTGATGGCCTTGGCCTCGATCAGGGGTTTGAAACGATCCGCTTGTGCGCTGGTTTGCATCAGATTGGCTTCGGCTTTTGCAACCGATGCCTGTGCGCTGGCCAGCGCCGCCTGATAGGGGCTGGCATCAATCTGGAACAGGGCTTGGCCTGCACGAACGGCACTGCCCTCGGTAAACAATCGTTTTTGGACGATGCCTGCTGCGCGTGCACGAACTTGTGCCACGCGTGAGGCTTCCAACCGCCCAGGTAGCTCCGTGACCAAGCCTACATCACCAGATTTGACAATAACCACACCGACTTCTGCAGGTGGCGGCATGGCACCCCCAGGGCCACCCGGCCCGGCAGTTGGGGTACTCTGACCGCATGCGGCTAGGAACAGGGTCAGACCCAAGGTCAGAGCTGTCGGTGTCCAGTTGTTGCGACAAACCGTGGCTTGGATGATTGGCGAACAAACTGCTTGGGTGTAGGCATGCGGCATGATGGAATTCCTGGGGAAAAAAGAAAGCCCTTGGCAGGGCATCAACAGGTAGCAGGACCAAAAAAACAACGGCGGTTTTGATTTTTTCAGAAGTATACATACAATCACGAATGTATATTAATGACCCTATAAATTTCTAGATCATATGGTCCGTCGTACCAAAGAAGATGCACAAGCCACCCGCCAGCTGTTGCTGGAGGCGGCGCAGCGCGTGTTTGCAGAAAAAGGGGTGTCTCGTACTTCACTGCAGGATATCGCGCTGGCAGCGGGTGTCACCCGGGGGGCGATTTACTGGCATTTCAAAAACAAAGCCGAACTGTTCAATGCCATGATGGAGTGTGTGATTCTTCCGATGGAGCGGGCGATGCAGCAAATCGGCCACGATGCCAGTCAGGATCCGCTGGCTGAGCTGGAACGGGCCATGCTGCAGTCACTGCACAACATTGCAACGGATGCCAGTACCCGAGCCACTTTCGAGATCGCCACGCAAAAGGTGGAGTATGTGGAGGAACTGCTGGTGGTGAAACATAGGCATGCGCAGTGCCAGGCCGATGGCGCACGCGAGATGCAGCGCAGCCTGCAAGAAGCCGCTGCCAGGCGTTCCATCACACTGGCGATGCCCCCCAGCATGGCAGCGCAAGGCTTGCAGGCGCTGATGGTGGGCCTGATTCACAGTTGGATGTTGGCCCCTGAGGCTTTCGAACTGGTGGCAGTGTCGAGGTCTGCCATTCGGACTTATCTGGTGGGACTGGGTTTAACGGGCAGTATGTGAAGCCACAGGTTCTGGTTTGACATGGTGCATGGCCTAAACTTGTTCGCTATGGTTAAAGATTTATGTGTGTTGGGAATCGAGTCATCGTGTGATGAAACCGGGGTAGCGTTGGTGCATGTCGGTGGGCAGGACTT
>CAIOAQ010000188.1 GCA_903856025.1 uncultured beta proteobacterium | reverse complement strand
TTCAGGCTTGGTCTCACGCACTTCAATGCGCTCCTTGGGCAAGGAGACCTTGATCGATGTGGTGACCACCGGAATGGTGATCAGAAAGATGATCAATAGAACCAACATCACATCCACCAGGGGTGTGGTGTTGATGGCCGACATGACGGCATCGTCGCCGTCGTCGTTGGAGCCGACGTTCATGGACATAGGGTTTTCCTAATCAGTTGAGGACAGCGCTTGTTCACATTGTGCAACTGCGGTCTGTCCCGCAAGGTTTCAGGATTTTTTGACCGAGCCCAACACCACGGCGTGCAAGTCGTTGCTGAAGGCGCGCACATCGTCCATGACCGCTTTGTTGCGGCGCACCAGCCAGTTGTAGGCCAGCACCGCAGGCACAGCCACAGCCAAACCGATGGCGGTCATCAACAAGGCTTCGCCCACGGGGCCTGCCACCTTGTCGATAGAAGCTTGGCCAGAGATGCCGATGGCGGTCAGGGCGTGGTAGATGCCCCACACCGTACCAAACAGGCCGACAAACGGCGAGATGGAGCCCACAGTAGCCAGAAAAGCCAGCCCATTTTGAGTGGAGCTTTGCACACGGTCCACCGCACGCTGAATGCCCATCGAAATCCAGTCATTCAAATCAATGTGCCCCAGCAGGCCATCGTGCTTTTTAACGGCGTTGAGCGCAGCGTCTGCCATGAAACGGTAGGGGCTACGAGCCTCCAACGCGCTGGCACCTTGTTGCACGGTGCCCGCAGACCAGAAGTCCTTGGTGGCCGCTTTGGACTGTTTGTTCATCTTGGTTTGTTCTAGAACCTTGACGATCAGGATGTACCAGCTGCCGATGCTCATGATCAACAGCAGGAGCAACACCGTCTTGGCCACTGCATCAGATGTCTTCCACAGGGCTTCCAGACCGTAGGGGTTTTCTGTGGCATCGGCATTTTTGGCATCTGCTGCGCCCACGGGCTTGACTTCAGAGATCACAGGCAAGGCTGCGGGAGCTGCCGCTGATCCAGTTGCGGCCACGGCACCTCCGGTTGCTTGAGCTTGGGCAGCGCTGGGTGCCAGGGCGACCAACAAGCCCAGCGCACACGCACCAGACACGATCAATTTAGCAAGCTTGATTTGCACTGTATTTCCTTAAAAAAATTTAGGGCAGGCTTGCAGTTGCACACGCATCAAACAGGCCAATCGCTCCCGAAAATGGATGGCGCGAGTGTAGAGGACCCCACCGCCGGAAAGATGGGTGCAAGCCCTTAGTCATTGTTTGTTAAATGCAAGTAGGCAGGAGTTGTTGGCATAACCTATGTCTTGAAGATACCTGGGGACATCAGCCCTGATAGCGCTCCCTATGTGAAGCCGCACTTCATACTTGAGTCGGCATCACAAACGTGCGGGTATTAACTGCGCTCGATCGCGTACCTGTTTGCAACCAAACCACACAACATCTTTCATAGTTACCACTTTTTATTAAAATTCATGAATCTAAGTTACATTACAGTTCGCCCGCAAACAGCGGCATCTCCTTCAATTAACTTCAACGTTTCAACATGAGTTTTGACCTCGTTCTTTTTGGTGGCACCGGCGATCTGTCATGGCGCAAACTGATGCCCGCGCTGTTTCAGGCTTTTAAACACGGCACCTTGCCCGAAGGGGCGCGCATCGTTGGCGTAGGTCGGGACGACCTGAGCAACGAGCGTTACCGAGCCATGATTCAGGCTCGCTTTAATGAGGTGGACTTGGCAAAGCGCCCCAACCCTGAGGAGTTTGAGCGGTTTTCAAGCTTGCTGGAATTTGTCAGCATGGACTTATCCAAGCCAGAACACTACGCCCACTTACGCGACAAGCTGGCGAATCGCCAAGCGGATACCGTGGTGATGTACCTGGCCACGGCACCCACGCTGTTCACCACCATCGTGGAACAACTGGCGGCGGCTGGACTGAACACCCCACACACCCGAGTGGTGCTTGAGAAACCTTTGGGCCATGACCTGGCCAGCAACCGCGCCATCAATAAAAGCGTGGCAAAGGTCTTCAGCGAAAAGCAAGTGTTCCGCATTGACCATTACTTGGGCAAACCTGCGGTACAAAACCTGTTTGCGTTGCGCTTTGGTAACTCCTTGTTCGAGCCGCTTTGGCGAAGGGAGCACATTGCCAACATCCAAATCACCATTGCGGAAGAGTTGGGTGTAGAAAAGCGCGGCGGCTTTTATGAGACCACCGGTGCGCTGCGTGACATGGTGCAAAACCATGCCTTGCAGTTGCTGTGTGCCATTGGCATGGAGCCGCCTATCAATTCACACGCCGATGCCATTCGGGACGAAAAACTGAAGGTGTTGCGCTCCCTCAAACCCTGGACCTCCGAGACGCTGACGCAAGATGTGATTCGTGGTCAATACGCTGCCGGTGCCATTGGTGGTGCGCCGGTCGTCGGCTATCGAGATGAGTTGGGCGTGAACCCCAACAGCCAGACCGAAACCTTTGTCGCCCTGCGCACCGAAATCTCCAACTGGCGCTGGGCCGGCGTGCCGTTTTACATACGCACGGGAAAGCGTTTGGCGGGGCGCGATGCCCGCATTGTGGTCAATTTCAGACCCACACCGCACGCCATTTTCAATTCTCAAATCGGCATGGCCAACCGCCTGGTGATCAACATGCAACCCAAAGACGGGCTGGAACTGCACCTGCTGGCGCAAGGGCAGGACAACCGAAAGAACTCTCACACTCTTGCCCCAGTGCAACTGGACCTGGACTTTGACAAACGCTTTGGCCAAGGACGGGTGGGCGCTTACGAGCGCCTGCTGCTGGATGTGATTGATGGCCGTCTGAACCTGTTTGTGCGCAGTGACGAACAAGAAGAAGCCTGGCGATGGGTAGAGCCGATTCTGAAGCATTGGCAAGCCGACGCCCAGGGGCCTCGCCCGTACGCAGCGGGCACCTGGGGGCCCAGTGCCACCAGCGCCATGATTGCCCGTGACGGTTTTTGCTGGAGTGAAGAATGTTAGACCGCATCAAAGCCTCTTTGCCGTCACTGGCACCTGCCGAGCAACGCGTCGGCAAACTGGTGTTGGCTGACCCGCGCACTTTTGCTTTGACGTCGGTGAGCGAACTGGCTGACCGTGCCCATGTCAGCAAACCCACCGTGGTGCGGTTTTGCCGCAGCGTGGGCTATGACGGCTTGAGCGACTTCAAGCTGAAGTTGGCAGGCAGCGTCAGTGAAGGCGTACCCTTCATCCACCGCAGCGTGGACGCAGACGACAAAACCAGCGACATCATGGTCAAGGTGATTGACAACACCGTGGCAGCTTTCCTGAAATACCGCAACGATGCATCGGCTAGCAGTATCGAAAAAGCGGTAGATGCTCTGGTGGCGGCCTATAAAGCCGGTCGCCGCATCGAGTTTTTTGGTGTGGGCAATTCGGGGGTTGTCGCACAGGACGCGCAGCACAAGTTCTTCAGACTGGGCATCAACAGCGTGGCCTACAGCGATGGCCACATGCAGGTGATGAGCGCATCGCTGCTGCAACCCGGCGACTGCGTGGTGGTAATTTCCAACTCGGGCCGCACGCGTGATTTGATGGACTCCTGCGACATTGCGCGAAAAAACGGTGCCACCACCATCATCATCACCGCCAGTGGCTCACCTTTGGCCTCTGCTGGCAACATTCATTTGGCCGCCGACCACCCCGAAGGGTATGACCGCTACAGTCCCATGGTGTCACGCCTTTTGCACCTGATGATCGTCGACATCCTGGCCACTTGTGTGGCGCTGCGAATCGGTGGCGACAAATTGCAGCCCTTGCTGCGCGAGATGAAAAACAACCTGCGCAACAAGCGTTACGCCTAAGTCAATCGACTGGACTGCATCGAAGATCCGGGCAACTGATCCCCGGCCTATTGGCAAAAGTGGCTCCATCAAACGGCTCAAAATCACCCGTTGCAACTGTACACTTTGCGAATGGCAAAGCACTGAAGTTGCATGATCGGTTCGGTGCAAATCGATTTTTATTCGTTTTGGAGCAGATTTATGATCAAAAAGTACGAGTCCCTGTTCATCAATGGCGAGTGGGTCACCCCACATGGAACCGGCTTCACCACCGTCTACAACCCCGCCACTGAAGATGCCATTGCGGACGTTTGCAACGCGGACGGAGAAGATGTCAACCGCGCCTTTGCAGCTGCCAAAGAAGCATTCAAAACCTGGTCCACCACCACCTCTCAGGAACGTCATGACTGGATCATGAAGCTCTACCATGCACTTGAAGCGCGCAAAGAAGAAATGGCACAGGCCATTTCCGAGTCGATGGGTTGTCCCATCAGCAAATCGCGCATCATTCAGGTGAACTGCGTGGTGGCCTTTAAGAAGTTTGCCGAACGCGCAAAGATGATGGATGTGCAAACACAGGTCAACAACTCGGTGGTGATTCGTGAGCCCGCTGGGGTTTGCGCCTTCATCACGCCGTGGAACTACCCCCTGTACCAGTTGATCGGCAAAGTTGCGCCAGCGTTGGCCGCAGGTTGCACCATGGTGATCAAAGAATCGTCGATGACGCCGTTGCAAGGTTTGATTTTTGCTGAAGTGGTACAGGAAATCGGCCTACCCAAGGGGGTTTTCAACCTGCTCACTGGCAAAGGCAGCGTGCTCGGGGATTTGATGGTGACCCATCCTGATGCCGACGTGATTTCATTCACCGGATCAACCTCCACGGGCGCTCGTATTCAGGAACTTGCGGCTAAAACGGTTAAACGTGTCTGCTTGGAGCTGGGCGGCAAAAGTCCGTTCATCATTACGGAAGATGCACCACTGGAAAAAGCCGTGACCTTTGGCGTGGAAGACGTGATGATCAACTCTGGCCAAACCTGCATCTGCCTGAGCCGCATGCTGGTGCCAGCGTCCAAATACGAAGAAGCCGTGGCGATTGCCAAGCGGGTTGCAGAGGGTTTGAAGATCGGCGACCCAACCGATGCATCCACTTACATGGGCCCCATGAGTTCCAAGGCGCAGCGCGATACCGTGGTCAAGTACATTCAAAAAGGCTTGGAAGAAGGTGCCAAACTGGTCACTGGCGGTGTCGAATTACCCTACGGCATCACCAAAGGCGCTTACGTGCAACCGACCATCTTCCGCGATGTCGACAACAAAATGGTGATTGCCCAGGAAGAAATATTCGGACCGGTGATTGTCATGATCCCTTATGACACGCTGGAGGAAGCCTTGGCCATCGCCAACGACTCTCCTTATGGACTGTCTTCGGGTGTGTGGGCCGGCACGGTTGACGCGGCGGTGGCCATCGCCCGCAAGATTCGCACTGGCGGCTGCTACATCAATGGCGGTGATTTCAATTACGACGCGCCACTGGGCGGTTACAAACAGTCAGGCAATGGGCGTGAATGGGGTGACTTCGGCATCCACGAGTTTTACGAGATCAAATCCCTGCAACTGCCAGCCTGAGTTTTTCTAAACTTCGTAGCAAACTATGAAAGTACTACGTGGGCTACAGGCTGTTTTTTAAAATATTTCAAAGCCCAAGCCGCCTGCAAATTTCCATCGTGGCCACGCTCTGGTTCATGCTGTAGAAATGCAGGCCGGGTGCGCCGCCAGAGCGCAGTTGTTCACACAAATCCGTCACCACATCCAGGCCGAACGCCTTGATAGATGCCGTGTCGTCCCCAAAGCTTTGCAGGCGCAGCCGAATCCAGCGCGGAATTTCGGCCCCGCAGGTGTCACTGAAACGCATCAACTGTGACGAACTCGCAATCGGCATGATGCCTGGCACCACCGGCACTTGCACACCGATGGCATCAGCCTCCTCCACGAACCGGAAGTAGGCGTCAGGGTTATAAAAATACTGGGTGATGGCCGAGTTGGCCCCCGCATGCACCTTGGCGGCAAACGCCTTCAAGTCACTTTCGGGCGACTTGGCTTGCGGATGTGTTTCGGGGTAGGCAGCAACTTCAATATGAAAGTCGTCACCGGTCTCGGAGCGAATGAACGCGACCAGGTCACTGGCGTAATGGAATTCGCCGCCCGTGCCGTAGCCACTGGGTAAATCACCGCGCAAGGCCACCAGACGGTTCACACCCATGGTTTTCAGAATAGCCAGTTGCTCGCGCACCCGCTCGCGGGTGGCTCCAATGCAGGAGAAATGTGACACCGCAGGCACGCCTTCAGCCAGAATGGCACTGACCGTACTGAAGGTACCTTCTTGCGTGGAGCCACCCGCACCAAAGGTCACCGAACAAAACTCAGGCTTCAAAGCGTAGAGCTGCTGGCGCACAACGCGCAATTTCTCGACACCCTCGGGTGTTTTGGGTGGGAAAAATTCGATGCTGACGGGAAAACGGGTTGGGGTCATCATGGCCCTCCTTTAGGTGTGTTGAGTCACCACAAATCGCCCAGTGGCTGGGCTCCTGGGTTACCCCAGATTTTGGACTTTGGTGGCAGCGATGAAAAACTCCCGGTTGCCGTCACCACCGGTGATGGCTGAATCAAACCAATGCGTCACCTTGAGCCCCAGTTCGGCACAGGCTTCACGCAGGCGTTTTTCAACAATCAGGTACATGGCCGGATCTTTGACGATGCCGCCCTTACCCACTTGACCCGGTTGCAGTTCAAACTGCGGCTTGACCAGGGTCAGCAGCGTGCCACCGTCTTTGAGCAAAGGCACCACCGCTGGCAGCACCAGCGTTTGCGAGATAAAGGACAAGTCAGCCACGATCAGGTCAAATTCGGGCACAAAGTCAACTTCCTCGCCGTCCGCCGGTTCTTCTAGATCAAACTGGCCTTCATCCCCCGTACTACTTGCATATGCCGCTATTAAATCAGCAGCATCTAGTGCACGCGCATTGACACCTTCGACACACAGAACACGCGGGTCCGCCAGCAGCTTGGGGTGCAGTTGGGCGCTGCCCACATCGACCCCCACCACAAACGCCGCGCCCTGTTGCAGCAGGCAGTCGGTAAAACCGCCGGTGCTTTGACCCACGTCCAGACACTGCCAGCCGTCAACCTTGAGCCCAACCCGCGCCAACGCAGACTCCAGCTTCAAGCCGCCACGAGAGACATAACGGGCTTCAGAGTCATCCAGCAGTTGCAGCTCGGCATCTTCTGGCACGTCGTCGCCGTTTTTGGCGACACGTCGCCAGTCGGTGCCTTGCTGCCATTGCACGCCCCCGGCGATCAAACGCTGGGCTTGAGAACGGGTGCTTGCCAGGCCACGCTGTACCAGCAGTTGGTCAATGCGCATGTGTGCTTAGTAACGGTAAGTTTCGGTTTTGTACGGGCCGGCCTTGCTCACGCCGATATAAGCGGCTTGGGCATCGGTCAGTTCAGAGAGTTGCGCGCCCACCTTGGTCAGGTGCAGCCGCGCCACTTTTTCATCGAGGTGCTTGGGCAACACATAGACCTTGCCAACCTTGTAGGCCTTGGGCTTGGTGAACAGTTCGATCTGCGCAATGGTCTGGTTGGCAAAGCTGGAACTCATCACAAAACTGGGGTGACCGGTGCCACAACCCAGATTCACCAAGCGGCCCTTGGCCAGCAGAATGATGCGTTTGGCCGGTGTCTTGCCCTTGGCCGGGAAGATCACGTGGTCCACTTGTGGCTTGATTTCTTCCCACTTGCATTTTTCCAGCGAAGCCACGTCGATTTCGTTGTCAAAGTGACCGATGTTGCACACAATGGCCTGGTCTTTCATGGCCGCCATGTGTTTGTAGGTGATGACGTTGAGGTTGCCGGTGGCGGTCACAAAAATATCGCACTTGTCAGCGGCGTATTCCATGGTTACCACTTTGAAGCCTTCCATTGCGGCTTGCAAGGCGTTGATGGGGTCGATTTCAGTCACCCAGACCTGTGCCGACAGTGCACGCAAGGCTTGTGCGCAGCCCTTGCCCACGTCGCCATATCCAGCCACCACGGCGACCTTGCCCGCGATCATCACGTCAGTGGCGCGTTTGATGCCATCCACCAGAGACTCGCGGCAACCGTAGAGGTTGTCAAACTTGCTCTTGGTCACAGAGTCATTGACATTGATGGCGCGCAGCATCAGCTCGCCCTTGGCAGACATGTCGTTCAGACGGTGCACGCCGGTGGTGGTTTCTTCGGTCACGCCCATGATGTTTTTCAGGCGACGGCTGTACCAGGTGGGGTCCAGCTTCAGCTTGGCCTTGATGGCAGCAAACAGGCAGGTTTCTTCTTCACTGGCGGGGTTGTCCAACAGCTTGGCATTTTTCTCAGCACGCGTACCCAGGTGCATCAACAAGGTGGCGTCACCGCCGTCGTCCAGGATCATGTTGGGGCCTTCAGCCGCAGTCCCTTTTTTGCCGCTAAATTCAAAGATGCGGTGGGTGTAGTCCCAGTAATCGGTCAGTGATTCGCCCTTGATTGCAAACACCGGTGTGCCGGTGGCGGCAATGGCCGCAGCCGCATGGTCCTGCGTGGAAAAGATGTTGCACGAGGCCCAGCGCACTTGCGCACCCAGGGCTTGCAGGGTTTCGATCAGCACAGCGGTCTGGATCGTCATGTGCAGGCTGCCGGTGATTCGTGCACCTTTAAGGGGTTGCGCTTTGGCAAATTCTTCACGGATCGCCATCAAACCGGGCATTTCGGTTTCGGCGATGTTGAGTTCTTTGCGGCCCCAGGCGGCCAAGCCAATGTCAGCAATCACGTAATCAGCCGCTTGTGCTGGCTGAACAACGACTTTGGCAACGGGCTTGGTTGCCGCTTTTGCAGCTGGTTTAACAGATTTTTTTGATTCAACGCTCATGGTTCACTCCAAAAGTTAAGGTGACAAGCACGGCCCTTGGAGGGAAACCTGGGTAAAGTCTCACCTCACAAAAACCGTGGGTGAGCGCCGTTGTGAAACGTCGAGCTACTTGGCTGCGACGGGTTCCGAGCCTCACTCAACACAGCGCCCTTTCGGTCAGCGTGTGAGCTGCAACGCTCCTCGGAATGGGCGCGATTATAGTGAGGCAACCTGCCACCACATAGGGCCGCAGTTTTTTTACCCTGCTTGTCCAAGTTGTAACTCGGCCGTAAAAACACAATTTTTTGACATTCAAAATACAGTCTGGCTTCACATTTACCTGCAGAGAGGAATCCAATTGAACGTCTCCACCACCCCCTTGGCCGCCCCTCTGCGTGAGCAAATCAACGCGCATTTGCTCCACACAGTGGGGGTCGACCCGGCCAGCGCATCCCCCAACGAACTGATGCAGGCCACCGCCCAGGTGGCACGCGCCCAGCTGTCCAAACGCTGGGTGGCCACACAAGCCCTGGAGCACCAAAAGAAAGCCCGGCGGGTGGTTTACCTGTCGATGGAATTCCTGATGGGGCGTACCCTGTCCAACGCGCTGGCCGCGCTGAACCTGACTGAGGGCGCCGCCAAGGGCTTGGCCGAACACGCCCAGCAGCTCGAAGACATTGCCAGCCATGAACACGATGCAGCGCTGGGCAATGGCGGCCTGGGGCGGCTGGCGGCCTGTTTTCTGGACTCCATGGCCACGCTGGGCCTGCCTTCTTGGGGCTACGGCATTCGCTACGAATATGGCATGTTTGCCCAGGAGATTCAAGACGGCTGCCAGGTGGAGTACCCCGATTCTTGGCTCAAAGATGGCACGCCGTGGGAATTTCCTCGCACCGATGTCCACTACCCGGTGCGTTTTGGCGGCTGGGTCACGCATGAAAACGAGAAAGCAACGTGGCAGCACACCGGAGAAGTCACCGCCAAAGCCTACGACATGGTGGTGCCCGGACACGGCACGCCCAAGGTCAACACTCTGCGCCTATGGAAAGCCGTGGCACCTGACCACATTGACCTGGGGGCCTTCAACAACGGCGACTACGCCCGCGCGGCCAGTGCCAAAAACGAATACGAAAACATCTCCTGGGTGCTCTACCCCAACGACAGCACCCCCGCCGGACGTGAGCTGCGCCTGAAGCAAGAATATTTCTTTGTCGCCGCCTCGATGCAGGATGTGATCCATCGCCACCTCGACGAACACCCCACGCTGGACAACCTGGCCGAACAGGTGGCGATCCACCTCAACGACACCCACCCGGCGATTGGCGTGGCCGAGCTGATGCGCATCCTGTGCGACGAACACAAGTTTGAGTGGGACAAGGCCTGGGCGCTGTGCGGCAAGACTTTTTCGTACACCAACCACACGCTGATGCCCGAAGCGCTGGAGACCTGGCCGGTGTCGCTGATGCAGCATGTACTGCCGCGTCATCTGGAAATCATCTTCCGAATCAACAAAGAATTTCTGGACCATGCGGCCCGCCTCAAACCCGGTGACCACGAATTTTTAAAACGCCTGTCGCTGATTGACGAGACCGGTGAACGCCGGGTGCGCATGGCGCATTTGTCGGTGGTCGGCAGCCACAAGGTCAACGGCGTGTCGGCGCTGCACTCCGATCTGCTGGTGCACACCATCTTTGCAGACTTCGCCGTCATCTGGCCAGAGCGCTTCACCAACATGACCAACGGGGTCACGCCCCGGCGCTGGCTGGCGCAAGCCAACCCCGGCTTATCCGCCCTGCTGGACAACACCCTGGGCCACACCTGGCGACTCGACCTGAACCAATTGCGCCAACTCGAGGCGATCAAGGCCGACCCTGCTTTTGCCCAGCAATTCATGGCCATCAAACGCCACAACAAGGTACGCCTGGCCGCCCTGATCGAGCAAACCACCGGTGTGGTGGTCAACCCCGACAGCCTGTTTGACGTGCAGGTCAAACGCATCCATGAGTACAAGCGTCAGCTGCTCAACGTGCTGCACGTGGTCACGCGCTACCAGGCCATCCTGGCCGACCCGACCGCTCCATGGGTGCCGCGCACCATGATCTTTGCCGGCAAGGCAGCCTCCAGCTACGCCGCCGCCAAGTCCATCATCCGGCTGATCCACGATGTGGGTCTGACGATCAACAACGACCCGCGCATTGGCGACAAACTCAAGCTGGTGTTCATCCCCAACTACGGCGTGTCGGTGGCAGAGACCATCATGCCGGGGGCTGACCTGTCCGAGCAAATCTCCACTGCAGGCACCGAAGCCTCGGGCACCGGTAACATGAAGCTGGCGCTCAACGGCGCCCTCACCATCGGCACCGACGACGGGGCCAACATCGAAATCCGGCAGAACGTGGGCGACGACAACATCTTCATCTTTGGCTTGAAAACGCCTGAGGTTCGCGCGCTCAAGACGGCAGGCTACCACCCGTTGGAACACTACGAGGGCAACCCCGCCCTCAAGGCCGTGCTGGATGCCATCGCCACCGGCCAGTTTTCACCCGACGAGCCCAACCGCTACCGGGATCTGATCGACCCGCTGATCTGGGGCGGTGACTATTACCTGCTGCTGGCTGATTACGCCTCCTATGTGCAAGCCCAGGCACAGGTGGACGCGCTGTACCGCCAGCCCGACTTGTGGTGCCAACGCGCCATCAGCAATGTCGCTGGCATGGGGGCGTTTTCATCAGACCGCACCATCGCTGCCTACGCCCGTGACATCTGGCACATGACACCGAGCCACACCTGACCGCACCCCTGGCCCGGTTCAATCACCCCCTTGCGAATGGCGCCCCATGCTCAAAAAAAACGACATTGAACAGATCTGCAAGGCCCGCCACGGAGACCCCTTTGCGGTGCTTGGTCCGCACGAAGTCAACCCGGGGGTGACCTCCATCCGGTGTTTTTTACCCCATGCCACCCAGGTGCTGGTGCTTGATGCACAGGACCACGACGTGGGGCCACTGCGGGCGCGTGCCGATGGTTTTTTTGAAGCCCAAGTCCCTACCCCACCCAGCGCCGCCTACCGCTTGCAGGTGCAGTGGGCCAGCGGCCCCAGCAGCACGTTGGACGACCCCTACCGCTTCCCCATGGTGCTGGGTGAGATGGATGTCTGGCTACTGGGCGAAGGCACCCACCTGCGCCCCTTTGAAGTGCTGGGCGCACACCCGGCCACCCTGTTGGGGGTCAGCGGCACCCGCTTTGCGGTCTGGGCCCCCAACGCCAGCCGCGTCAGCGTGGTGGGTGATTTTAATTTTTGGGATGGCCGCCGCCACCCCATGCGCCTGCGCCGTGAGTGCGGCGTGTGGGAACTGTTTTTGCCCGGCGTGTCCGCCGGGGCCCTGTACAAGTTTGAAATCCGCACCCACAGCGGCGAAGTCTTGCCCGCACGGGCCGACCCCTACGCCCTGCAATCCGAACTGCGCCCGGCCACCGCCAGCGTGGTCGGTCAATTGCCCGCAAAAGGCACCCCCGGCGCGCAGCGCCAGGCTGCCAACGCACTGGACGCCCCGGTGAGCATTTACGAGGTGCATACGGGCTCCTGGCGGCGCGTGACCGAAGACGGCAACCGCTGGCTCAACTGGGACGAACTCGCCGACACCCTGATCCCCTATGCCCAGCGCATGGGATTCACCCACCTGGAGCTGCTGCCCATCAGCGAGCACCCGTTTGACGGTTCCTGGGGCTACCAGCCCATTGGACTGTACGCCCCCACCGCCCGCTTTGGAGATGCCGCCGGATTTGGCCGCCTGGTACAACGCTGCCACGCTGCCGGGCTGGGTTTGATTCTGGACTGGGTACCCGCACACTTTCCCACCGACGTGCATGGCCTGGCCAACTTTGATGGCACCCACCTGTATGAATATGCAGACCCCCGCGAAGGTTTCCACCAGGACTGGAACACCCTGATCTACAACCTGGGCCGCACCGAGGTACGCAACTTTCTGGTGGGCAACGCCCTGTATTGGCTGGAACGATTTGGCGTGGACGGCCTGCGCGTGGATGCGGTGGCCTCCATGCTCTACCGCGACTACAGCCGCGACCCGGGCGAGTGGATTCCCAATGCCTTGGGTGGCCGCGAAAACCTGGAGGCCATTGCCTTCCTCAAGCGAATGAACGAAGTGGTGGGGGAGCACTGCCCGGCGGCCATCACGCTGGCCGAAGAGTCCACCGCCTATCCCGGCGTGTCACGCCCCACCTACGCCGACGGTTTGGGCTTTCACTACAAATGGAACATGGGCTGGATGCACGACGCACTGAGCTACATGATGCGTGACCCGATTTACCGCCAGCACCACCAAGGAGAGATGACCTTCAGCCTGGTCTACGCCTTCAACGAAAACTTTGTGCTGCCGATCTCGCACGACGAGGTGGTGCACGGCAAAGGCTCGCTGCTGACCAAAATGCCCGGTGACCGCTGGCAACAGCTGGCCAATGTGCGCGCCTTTCTGGGCTACATGTGGGGCCATCCCGGCAAAAAATTGCTGTTCATGGGCTGCGAGTTTGCCCAGGAGCGCGAGTGGAACCATGACCACAGCCTGGACTGGCATCTGCTCGACAACCCAGCGCATGCCGGGGTGCAACACCTGGTGCGCGACCTGAATCAGCTTTACCGCAGCACACCCGCCCTGTACCAGCAAGACTTTGTGCCCGCAGGCTTTGCGTGGATCGACCACAGCGATGCGGCGCACTCGGTGCTGAGCTTTGTGCGCCACGGGTTCGATGCCAACACTTTCATCCTGGTGGTGTGCAACTTCACCCCACAGGTGCAACACGGCTACCGGCTCGGTGTGCCACAACCGGGCGACTACCGCGAGGTGATCAACACCGACTCGACCCATTACGGAGGCAGCAACGTGGGCACGCCCTTTGGCGTAGCCCACGCCGAATCCACGCCCTGGCACGGCCAGCCCTGCTCCATCCAGATTTCGCTCCCGCCCCTGGCCACGGTATTTTTCACATGGAACGCTTGACCCCCCCCACCCTGCAGCCCGGCCAGCCCTGGCCCATGGGGGCGCACTTTGATGGCCACGGCATCAACTTTGCCGTGTTTTCAAGCCAGGCGCAGGCCATGGAGCTGTGCTTGTTTGATGCCGATGGCATGCACGAGATTGCACGCCTGCCGCTGCCCAGCCGCACGATTGATGTCTGGCACGGTTACCTGCCCAACGTCAATGGATTGGCCCAACCCGGACTGATTTACGGCCTACGCGCCCACGGTCCCTGGCGGCCTGACAAAGGACAGCGCTTTGATGCCAGCAAACTGCTGCTGGACCCCTACACCCGCGACATTGTGGGCAACTTCATCTGGAGCGATGCCCACTTCACGCCAGGCCCGCAGCAACTGAGCCGCACCGCCACCCATGACAACGCCCACTTGGCCCTCAAAGCCCGCGTCACCGACGACCATTTCGACTGGGGTGATGACCGCCCCCCCCACACACCACTGGCGCAAAGTGTGCTGTACGAATGCCATGTCAAAGGCTTCAGCCAACAGCACCCGCACATTCCCACGGCCCTGCGGGGCCACTACGCCGCACTGGCCCACCCTGTGGCCATTGCACACTTCAAACAACTGGGCATCACCGCACTGAACCTGCTACCGGTGCACTACGCCCTGAGTGAAGAACACCTGTTCAAACAAGGCCTGAGCAACTACTGGGGCTACAACACCCTGGGCTTTTTCTGTGTAGACCCCCGGCTGGCGGGGGCCACATCGGGCCAAGGCGTGCGTGACGAATTCCGCACCATGGTGCGCGCCCTGCACAGCGCGGGCCTGGAGGTGATTCTGGACGTGGTCTACAACCACACCGCAGAGATGAACGACAGCGGCCCCACCCTGAGCTTTCGCGGGCTGGACAACGCCAGCTACTACGTGCTCGACAGCAACGACCCGTCGCGCTACGAAAACTACAGCGGCTGTGGCAACACGGTCAACATCAAACACCCCAAAGTCCTGCAACTGGTACTGGACAGCCTGCGCTACTGGGTGAGCGACATGCACGTGGACGGCTTTCGCTTCGACCTGGCCAGCGTACTGGGCCGCACCATGCACGGCTTCAGTTCCAGCGCTTCTTTTTTTGCCGCCGTGGCCCAAGACCCGGTGCTGTGCCGCATCAAACTGATCGCCGAACCCTGGGACCTGGGCCCCGGCGGTTACCAGGTGGGCGGCTTCCCGCGCGGCTGGCTGGAGTGGAACGATCGTTTTCGTGACGGCATGCGCGGCTTTTGGCTGCAAAACGCAGCCACCCCCGACACCGCACACCCCTACTTTAACCGGGGCGAATTTGCCATGCGCCTGTGCGGTTCCGCCGACCTCTACCAGGCCAGCCAGCGCACCCCGTCAAAGTCCTTGAACTACCTGGTGTCGCACGACGGTTTTACCCTGGCCGACCTCGTCTGCTACAACCAGCGCCACAACCTGGCCAACGGCGAAAACAACCGCGACGGAACCCCCAACAACCTGAGCTTCAACTGCGGCGTGGAAGGCCCCAGCACCGACCCCGCCGTGCGCGCCTTGCGCGGCAACCTGCAACGCGCGATGCTCGCCACCATGGTGCTGGCCCAAGGCACCCCCATGCTCTGCGCGGGTGACGAAATCGGCCACAACCAAGGCGGCAACAACAACCCCTACTGCCAGGACAACCCCACCACATGGATCGACTGGCACACCGCAGACGCGGACCTGCTGGCCTTTACCCGACACGCGATCGCCCTGCGCCACCAGCTGCAGCCGTTTCACAACCAGTGGTACAGCGGCATTGCCGACAACACCGGGACCTACGACCTGTCCTGGTGGAACGCGGATGGCAGCGCGCTACAGGCACAGGCCTGGCACCAGCCCATGACCCGCACCCTGGCCTGCCTGATTGGCAAGTCAGGCCGCGCGCCCCGCCCCTTGTTGCTGCTGGTCAACGCCAGTGCGGCAGCCGAACCCTTCGTGCTGCCACGCGGCCAGTGGCAAGCCCTACTCGATACCAGCCAGGCCCGCGGCGACAGCCAGCATCAAGCCCCCGGCGGCGGCTCCCTGGTGGTGGCCGCACACAGTCTGATGTTGCTGCAGAACGTGCTATTAATTAAATAGCTTATTGTCGTTGTTTAATAAGGGCTACAGGCCAAAATTACTCAAGACATCTTAAACCCAACCCGCCCACTGGCGGCAGTGATTTGAGCCAGTTGTTGCGCCATCTGCGGCTTGACCCAGTCCCATTTGAAGCGCCAGCTCCAGCAACCCATGGTGCCGGGGGTGTTCATGCGGTGGCTGCCGTCCAGGCCCAGCACGTCCTGAAACTGGCACAGGGCCAGGCGTGCGACCGACAGGCTAGCGGCGCGCACCATGGCCCAATGCACGTCCTGGTCCTGGCGGTTGTCGAGCCCAAGGCACTGCGCCGCCAAAGCCCGCTCATGCGCGTTGCAGGTGGCCCACCAGCCGGGCACGGTATCGTTGTCATGGGTGCCGGTGTAAACCACCGTATTGGGCTCGAAGTTGTGCGGTAAAAACGGGTGCGAGGCATCGCCAGAAAAAGCGAACTGCAGCACCCGCATGCCCGGAAAACCGGTGCGCTCACGCAGGGTCGTCACCTCGGGGGTGATGATGCCCAGATCTTCGGCAATGATGGGCAAGTCACCCAGTGCGTCAGAGAGCGCGGTGAACAAGGCCAGCCCCGGCCCCGGTTGCCAGCGGCCCTGAATGGCGGTGGGCTCATTGGCGGGGATTTCCCAGTAGTCCACAAAGCCGCGAAAGTGGTCGATGCGAATCACGTCGGCCAGGTGCAGCTGTCGACGCACCCGCTCGATCCACCAGCGGTAGCCGTCGGCGGTCATGGCGGCCCAGTTGTACAGCGGGTTGCCCCAGCGCTGGCCGGTGGCTGAGAAGAAATCAGGCGGCACACCGGCCACCACGCTGGGCTGGCCGCTGGCATCCAGCACATACAGGTCAGGCCGGGCCCAGCAGTCAGCGCTGTGGTGCGCCACAAAAATCGGCAGGTCGCCCACCAGGCGCACGCCTTTGTGGTGGGCGTAGGTTTTGAGGGCTTGCCATTGCAGTTCAAACTGCCACTGCACAAAACACCAGAACGCCAGCTCGGGCGCATGCTGTTGCCGCGCATCGACCAGCGCCTGCGGGTCACGGTGGGCCAACGGCTGCGGCCACTCGGGCCACAGAGCCGGGCAGTAGGCCTGGTCCAGCGCCATGAACAGGGTGTAGTCGTCCAACCAGTGGGTCTGGGTCTGCGCCCACGCCGTCAGCTCGGCGCGCTCTTGCGCGGTGGCGTGCTGCTCAAACCCGGCAAAGGTTTCGCGTAGTTTTTGCAGCCGCCAAGGGGCCAGCCGGGGATAGTCAATGCGTTCGTCATCCCAGGTGGCCTGCAGGCGGGCGGCATCCAGCCAGCCGCGGGCCACCAGCGGCTCAAACGCCACCAGCAGCGGGTTGCCCGCAAAGGCCGAACTGCCCATGTAGGGCGAATACCCGGGCCCCACCGGCCCCAGCGGCAGGGTTTGCCACAGGGTTTGACCCGCAGTGTGCAGCCAGTCCACAAAGTAGTACGCATGGGGGCCCAAGTCACCCGCACCGTGCGGCCCGGGCAACGAGGTGGGGTGCAGCACGACCCCGGCGGCACGCTGAGTCCGGCTCATGGGGTCACCAACTGCCGGTACAGGGCCACGTACTGCGCGGCGGCTTTGTCCCAGCCCAACGGCTGCTGCATGGCACGCTGGCGCACGCTGCGCCATTCGGTGGGGCGGGCATACAGGGCAAAGGCACGGCGCACGGCGCGTGCCAGCGCCTGCTGGGTAAATTCATGGAACACAAACCCGTTGGCCGTGCCGTCAGCCAGGTCTTCCAGCGAGCAGTCGACCACCGTGTCGATCAGTCCCCCCACCCGGTGCACCAGCGGCAGGCTGCCGTATTTCAGGCCATACATTTGCGTCAAGCCGCAGGGCTCAAAGCGCGACGGCACCAGGGTGACATCGGTAGCCGCAAAAATGCGGTGGGCGTAGGCCTCGTCGTACCCGATGCGCACCGCCACGGCCTGCGGCTGGGCCTGGGCACGAGCAGTGAAGGCGGCCTCAAGCTCAGTTTCTCCAGTGCCCAGCAGCACCAGCTGGCCACCACGGGCAATCAACTCGTCCAGTGCGGCCAGCACCAGGTGCAGTCCTTTTTGCTCGGTCAAGCGGCTGACCACCCCAAACAGCGGGGCATCGGCCTGCACGGCCAAACCCAGTGCCTGCTGCAACGCAGCTTTGCAGAGGGCTTTACCGGCTGGCTTTTCAGCATCAAACATGGCCGTGAGCGCCGGATCAAGGGCGGGGTTCCAAACCGTTTCATCCACCGCATTCAGGATGCCAGTGAGGTCGTGTGCCCGCACACGCAGCAAGCCATCAAGCCCGCAGCCCTGGGCAGGGGTCTGAATTTCCTTGGCGTAGGTGGGGCTGACGGTGGTGATGTGGTCGCTGTAGTACAGCCCGGCCTTCATGAACGACAACTGGCCATGGAACTCCAGTCCATTGATGGCGAAGGCCGCAGCTGGCAAGCCCAGGTCGTAAAAATGGATGGGGGCAAACAGCCCCTGGTAAGCCAGGTTGTGCACGGTGTAGACCGTGGCTACGCGGCGGCCCTTGGCCGGGCCAAAGGCCAGGTAGGCGCTGGTCAGGCCCGCATGCCAGTCATGGCTGTGCAACACCGCAGGCTGCCAGCCGGGGTCCAGGGCACACGCCAGCTTGGCCGCCACCCAGCCCAGCAGCGCAAACCGCAGGTGGTTGTCAGGGTGCGGATGGCGCTGCGCGTCTTCGTAAGGGGTGCCGGGGCGGTCATACAGCTGCGGTGCATCAATCACATAGGCCCGCAAGCCCAGTGTGCCCAACACACCTTGACGCAGCACCACACGCTCGCCCCACGGCGCGGTCAGCTCGGCCAACACGGTGGGGACGATCAAGTCGGCCAGAATGGGCGCAAACCCCGGCAACAACACCCGCACCTCGCACCCGGCCCCCTTCAGGGCCACAGGCAAGGCACCGGCCACGTCGGCCAGGCCACCGGTTTTAAGCAGCGGAAAAATTTCTGCGCTGACTTGCAATACTTTCATCAACAAACGCTTTCTGGTTGGGGTTCTATTTCAATTTGACCAGCATGTCGCGGGTGATCAGCACCACGCCGCCTTCGGTGCGCTCAAAGCGCTGGGCATCCAGCTCCGCATCTTCGCCCACCACCAACCCGGCGGGGATTTCACAGCCTCGGTCAATCACCACTTTGCGCAGGCGGCAATGGCGGTGGATGGTCACGTTGGGCAGCACCACGGCATCGGCAATATGGCAATCGGAGTGCACCCGCACTTCCGAGAAGAACACAGCATTAGCCACGTAGGAGCCCGACACGATGCAGCCTCCCGACACCAGGGTGTTGACGTAGATGCCAGTGTTACCGTCTTTGTCCGGCACAAACTTGGCCGGTGGCAGCTGGCGTTGGTAGGTCCAGATCGGCCAGTCGGTGTCGTAAATGTCCAGTTCAGGCACGGTCGAGGCCAGGTCCAGGTTGGCGGCCCAGAACGCGTCAATGGTGCCCACATCGCGCCAATAAGGGCCCCGCTTGGTACGCGACACACACGACATCCCAAACGGATGCGCCAGGGCTTGACCTTCAGACACCGCGCGAGGGATCACGTTTTTTCCGAAGTCGTGCTCTGACTCGGGGTTGGCCAGGTCGTCTTCAAGCAGTTGGTACAGGTAGTCGGCGTTGAAGATGTAAATACCCATGCTGGCCAGGGACACCGTGTCATTGCCCGGCATGGTCGGTGGGTTAGCCGGTTTCTCCACAAAGGCGGTGATGTCACGGGCCTCGTTGATGGCCATGACACCAAAGGCACTGGCTTCGGTGCGCGGCACTTCGATACACCCCACGGTGCAACCGACCCCATGTGTCACATGGTCTTTGAGCATGATCGAGTAGTCCATCTTGTACACATGGTCACCGGCCAGAATGACGATGTATTTGGGATGACTGGAGCGGATGATGTCCATGTTCTGGAAGATCGCGTCCGCCGTGCCACGGTACCAGTGCTCCTCTCCAGCGCGCTGTTGTGCCGGCAACAAATCGACCATTTCATTGAGCTCAGCGCGCAAAAAACTCCAGCCGCGCTGCATATGCCGCATCAGCGAGTGCGACTTGTACTGCGTGACCACCGCCATGCGCCGGATACCCGAGTTCAGACAGTTGGACAAGGCAAAGTCAATGATGCGGAACTTGCCGCCAAAGTACACCGCCGGTTTGGCGCGGGTATCGGTCAACTGTTTGAGCCGACTGCCGCGCCCACCCGCCAGCACCAATGCCACGGTGTGGCGCATCAGTTGGTGGGTTTCAGGAATTCTTTTTTCTACATGCACCATGGTTTGCTCCTCGTTACAAATTTTGTGCTCAGGTCGCCACACTGGGGCCGCTCATGCCGGTGTGCACCTGTATCCCTGCCACTTGTTCAGCCACCGCTGCCAGCTCGGCCAGAGCCCGTTGTACCGGCACCTGCTGCAGCTGTGGGTTGGCCTCATAGCGTTCCAGATAAAGGCGCAAGGTGGCCCCCTCCGTTCCCGTGCCCGAGAGCCGAAAGATCACCCGTGCACCGTCGTCAAACAGCAGGCGAATACCCTGCTTGCCAGACACCGAGCCGTCCACCGGATCGGTATATGAAAAGTCATCGGCCAGACGGATGCAACGCCCCCCAAAGCGTTGCCCCACCAAGGTGGGCAAGGCCTCACGCAGGTCACGCATCAAGGCATTGGCCGCTTCGATGGCAATGCCTTCATAGTCATGGCGGGTGTAGTAGTTGCGCCCATAGGTGCGCCAATGCGCCTCCACCAAAGCCTGCACCGACTGGCCCGTTACCCCCAGCACGCTGAGCCAGAACAAAATCGCCCACAAACCATCTTTCTCGCGCACATGGCTGGAGCCGGTGCCGTAACTTTCTTCACCGCATAACGTGACGCGGCCAGCATCGAGCAAATTGCCGAAAAATTTCCAGCCGGTGGGGGTCTCAAAACACGGCAAACCCAACGCTTTGGCAACGCGGTCTACCGCTGCCGAAGTGGGCATGGAACGGGCCACCCCCAGCAACCCGGGGCTGTACCCCGGAATCAGCATGGCATGCGCCGTCATCAGTGCCAAGCTGTCCGATGGCGCGACGACAAAGTTGCAGCCAACAACCATGTTGCGGTCTGCATCGCCGTCCATGGCGGCGCCAAAATCGGGCGCAGCCGGCCCGCTCATGTGGGCGATCAGGTCTTCGGCGTTGACCGGGTTCGGGTCAGGGTGCAGACCTCCGAAGTCTTCCAACGGAATGGCATTGACCACACTGCCCGCAGGTGCACCCAATTCGCCTTCCAAAATGGCTTTTGCGTAGGGTCCGCCCACTGCATGCATCGCATCCACACGCAGGGTGAAGCCCTTTTTAAACATGCCGCGCAGCAGCTCAAAGTCAAACAGGCTGCGCATCACCTCGGCATAGTCGACCACCGGGTCAATCACTTCGACCAGCATTTGCTCGACCTGGCGGGTGCCCAGAGAGTCGATGTCCATGTCAGGTGCATCGCTGATACACAGCTGCGTCAACACCTGGGTGCGAGCAAATACCGCCTCGGTCAGGGTTTCGTTGGCAGGGCCACCGTTGCTGGCGTTGTATTTGATGCCGAAGTCGCCCTGCGGACCGCCGGGGTTGTGGCTGGCCGACAGGATGATGCCGCCAAAGGCCTGGCGACGACGGATCACCGCGCTGGCCGCAGGCGTGGACAAAATCCCGCCCTGACCCAACAGCACCTGCGCGACCCCATTGGCCGCCGCCAGCTTCAGAATGGTTTGCACGGCTGCTCGGTTGTAGTACCGACCATCACCACCAAGCACCAGCGTCTGGCCATACAAGGCCTTGTGATCGGCGTTGAGCACATCCAGCAGCGCCTGGACAAAATTTTCCAGGTAACGCGGCTGCATGAACGTAGTCACTTTTTTACGCAAACCGGAAGTGCCCGGGCGTTGATCAGAAAAGGCCTGTGTGTGAACGGTTTTGATAGCCATGAGGGTTGCAATCCGCAGCTGAAACGTCTTGAATTTAGCACCATTTAAAATCTGTCCTGATCCATCTTATGCCAAGCCCGTCGGGCTGCGGCACCCCAAGCACCCGTGTTCGTGCGCCCAGACTTGAGAACTTCCTGTGACTTACGCTTTTGAAACCCATCGCCGCCGCACTTTTGCCATCATTTCCCACCCGGATGCGGGTAAAACCACGCTGACCGAAAAGCTCTTGCTGTTCTCGGGCGCGATCCAGATCGCCGGGTCGGTCAAAGCCCGAAAGGCCACACGCCACGCCACCTCCGACTGGATGGAAATTGAAAAGCAACGGGGCATTTCCGTGGCTTCCAGCGTGATGCAAATGATGTACCGCGACCACGTCATCAACCTGCTCGACACACCAGGCCACAAAGATTTTTCAGAAGACACCTACCGCGTGCTGACCGCCGTCGACTCCGCGTTGATGGTGATTGACGCGGCTAACGGTGTCGAGTCGCAAACCCGCCGACTGATCGAGGTTTGCCGCCAACGCGACACCCCCATCATCACCTTCATCAACAAAATGGACCGCGAGGTGCGCGACCCGCTGGACATTCTGGACGAAGTGGAACGTGAGCTGGGCATGCCTTGTGTGCCCATGACCTGGCCGGTCGGTCAGGGCAAGACCTTTGGCGGCATCATCAACCTGCGTACGCAGGTGATGACGGTGTTTGAGTCAGGCTCAGAGCGCCTGCCACACGATTTTGATGCCATGCCCTTGTCGGACCCGGCCTCACTGGAAACCCGTTTTGGAAACGAATGGCTCACCGCACTGGAAAGCATGGAACTGGCCACCGGTGCCTCTCCCAGTTTTGACCGCGAGGCCTTTCTGGCGGGCAAACAAACCCCGGTGTTTTTTGGCTCTGGCGTCAACAACTTCGGTGTCATGGAAGTCTTGGATGCGCTGGTTGACCTGGCCCCATCGCCTGGCTCACGCACCAGTTCTTTTGTGGTCAACAAGCAACCGGTCATCAAAGAAGTGCAGCCCGAAGACGACGCATTCAGTGGAGTGGTGTTCAAGGTGCAAGCCAACATGGATGCAAACCACCGTGACCGCATTGCTTTTGTGCGGATTGCCTCCGGCAAGTACACGCCTGGCATGAAGCTCAAGGTCATGCGCACCGCCAAAGAACTGCGTCCCACCAGCGTGGTCACCTTCATGAGCCAGCGCCGCGAAGCGGTTGAAGAAGCCTACGCTGGCGACATTGTGGGGTTCACCACCCACGGCGGCGTGCAATTGGGCGACACCATCACCGACGGCTCGGTGAACCTTCTGTTCACCGGCCTGCCCTTCTTTGCCCCGGAAATGTTCATGACCGTGGTGCTGAGGAACCCGTTGCGAACCAAGCAGTTGCAGCAAGGGTTGGCACAACTGGGGGAAGAAGGCGCGATTCAGGTGTTCAAGCCCGAAATGGGCGGCAACATGCTGCTGGGGGCCATTGGGCAGTTGCAGTTTGAAGTGGTGCAACACCGTCTGAAAGGCGAATACGATGCCGACATTCGGCTAGAGGGCAGCCAATACACCGGTGCCCGCTGGATCACCGCAGACACGCCTGCCGAGCTCAAAGACTTTGTCTACGCCTACCCGCAACGCATGGCGCGCGATGCCGCCGACACCCTGGCTTACCTCTGTACCAGCCCGTATGACGTGCGTCTGGCGCAAGAGCGCTTCCCCAAAATTCACTTCCACCCGTTGCGCGAACATGCGGGGCTGGCACTGCAATCCGCAGGCTGATCAAGCTCCGCCCCTACTTTGAGCCCCACAAGCGTCATGAAACCAATTGCAGACTGGCCGCCAGACGATCGCCGTGGACTTGTTGGGGTATTTACCGACATTGACGACACGCTCACCACCGGTGGGGCCATCACACCGGACGCGTTGCAGGCCTTGGCTGACTTGAAAGCGGCCGGGCTGATGGTCATCCCCATCACCGGAAGACCGATTGGCTGGTGTGCGTCTTTTGCCAATGGCAACCCGGCAACAAACAAGGCTCCCTGGCCGGTGGATGCCATCGTGGCCGAAAACGGCGGCGTGGCTTTTGCGCCAGAAAATTTATGCGAAATTGGCTTGCAGCCCTCGAATTACAAGCGAATTCCGCTATTAAAAATATACCAACAGCCTGAAGCATTGCGGGCCGAAAACTTCGCCAGAATGCAGCAGGTAGCCGCACAAGTGCTGCGCGATGTACCACAAGCACGCCTGTCACAAGACGACGGCGGACGCGAAACCGACCTGGCGTTTGACCACCATGAGTTGGTCCACCTCCCGCCCGATGCCGTACAGCAGGTGGTTTCCCTCTTGCGCGGCGCAGGCATGCACACCACCGTGAGCAGCATCCACATTCACGGCTGCTTTGGCGACTTCAACAAGTGGCAAGGTGCCTGCTGGTTGCTGCAACGGCTGCTTGGCCGCCAGCTGGCTCAAGAACTTGACCATTGGGTCTTTGTCGGCGACTCAGGCAACGACCAAGCCATGTTCCAGCATTTCAGGCACAGCATTGGGGTCGCCAACATCCGCCACTGCGCCGCCAACCTCAGCCATTTGCCGCGCTACGTGACACAAGCCGAGCGCGGCAGCGGATTCGCAGAAGCTGCACGCGCGATACTTGAGGCTCGTCGCACGACGCCCGTCACTTGAACCTTTACTGCGACGGACCCGTCATCGATTCGGTAGTTGCCATGTTTTTTGCCTCTGACTGGCCGAAACAGTGATTGCCACGCGGATACTCAAATTTGGCAGAAAGCGCAAGGTCCAGGCCGCACCGTGATCTTTCAGGGTTTACCCGTGTTATCAAAAACTGGAAGAAAATTGAAACATGCCAGATCAAGTTATGGATATCAGCCACTCTGTGTTTGCCAAGACCCCCTTGGGCCAGCAGGAGGTTCAATCCCGCGCGCTTAAGCTTGGCCCGGTTCCAAGACGTCTGTTGATCTTGATAGATGGCAAGCGCAATATCCAGGAGCTGACTGCGTTTTTGACAGGCAACAACCTCACAGCCCTGATTTCCGAGCTTGTCGAAAAAGGTTGTATTGAATCCACCACGCCACTGCTTGACACTGAACCCCGACCGGCACCCTTGACCAACCCTGACCCTTTGGTTGATCTCCACTCCTACCCGACGTCACTCATCGCGCCTTCAGATGGTTTCTTGGATCAATTGCCCCATGCCAACACGCGTAGTGCACAAGATGTTGAAGCCGCACGCAACTTCATGATGAACGCAGTTAACACGGTATTTCAACCCAACACCCGGCTGACTTTACTGGAGGCCATTTTTTCTTGCCAAACCGCGCAGGCGTTGCGCGATGTTTACCCCAAATGGGCAGAGACCCTCAATAGCAGTGCGATAGGGGCTCAATACTTGCCTACGTTCGCGCAAAAACTTTCTGAAGTTCTGTAGCGCATTTGGCAAGGTAAACCAACCAACGGCGACCAAAACTGCTTCTTGAATTTTTCGGGTTTAGTTAAGTCACAAACAGAGAGACAAATTCCACCATGTCCGATCAAGCCATTGACTTCAGTCGCTCTCTGTTTGCAAAGACGCCTTCGGGCCATCAAGAAATTCAAACTCGAGCCCTCAAGCTCGGACCGATTCCAAGGCGCTTGCTGATTCTCGTTGACGGCAAGCGCAGCACTCAAGAATTGGCCACGCTGGTAGCTGGACACAACGTCAGCGAATTGCTGACCGAACTGCTGAACAGGGGCTGTATCGAATCCACCGGCGCCCCGTCTGCCCCGACCCAGGCATTGCCAAAAGCACCGAATGTCGATCAGGTTCTATCAGACTCATTTCTTGCGAAATTGCCAGACGCAACGACGCGCAACGACAAAGATATCGAAATGGCGCGCAACGTGATGACCAACACCATTAACAACGTCTTCCCCATGAATTTTCAGGTTGGCCTTCTAGAGGCGATTTCCGACTGCGACACCACTGTCGATGTACGCAGGGTCTATCCCCAATGGGAAACCACCATGACAAGCAGCAAAGCCGGTCTCAAAC